>NZ_JBEIAB010000012.1:0-134763 GCF_040240345.1 Brenneria sp. g21c3
TCGCCAAATCGGCTTCCGTGACGCGACTACTATAACTATCATCATGAATATCAAGTTGGCGGCGGGTATATTTTACGTTGAATCGCGCCTCGAACAATTCCTGATGAAGCTCCTTGGGGTTAATCACTTTTTCATTTCTCATAGGGTTTCCTTTAACGCCTTTTCCAGATTGACCCACTGCTCGTCATAGCCGGCAAATGCCGGTTTTTGACCAAAATGGCACTGAGTACACCAGACCTGCAAGTCATCATCAGAAAACAGCGCCACGATAACCTGCAATAACATCAGTCCTGCCTGCGCCTGCCAGGAGGCTAGTTTCCCCAACAGTCGCAGCGCGCCGGTACGCGTCATAAACTTGCCGGCGATTTTTTTACCGTATCTTGACAAAGCATCGGCCCCCCCCGCAATTCTCTCTCCGCGCCCGTAAATAGAGGCCAGTTCGCCGGCGGCGGAAAGAAACGCTCCCAGATATTTTAACGCCCCCGCGCCATCCGCCACCCCTTTGACAAAATAGAAGCACGCCATGCCAAAACGATTTTGGCTCAGTGATTTTTTGACATTCATACCGTCAAGCATCACCGTCAATACCGATGCGGCACAGCCGACAAAGGCGCCGAATAACTTCATACTCTCGATAGTGACTTTGGCCGCCTTTTCCCCTTTTTCCAGCGCCGGCAACAGCAGGTCGCTGAGCACCGACATCATGCTTAGCCCGCTGGCCGCCAGCGCTGCTTTGCTTTTCCAGTCATCCTGCTTAAGCTGGTTGTATAGATAGCTGACGTCCAGCGCATTGAAAAACAGCATCAGCAGTCCGACGCGCGACACCTTCAGGGTATTTCTCCCCTCGTCTGTGCCGGAAAACTCCGCCCAACTACTCTTCAGTTTTTTATACTTTTCTAACCTTTCACCGCCCTCCGGCAAAAATTCCTGATTGGCGCTCAGATCATGCAAAATTTGCCGGCGCAGGTGCGGCATCTCCTGCAACTGAACCTCGAAAAGGCGCAGCGTATGCTCCAGCGGTACTCCGGCTCTGACGGAAAAAATGGTCTTGTAAATCATCGTGACATGATTATCAATATGCCCGCCCAGGCGGGTAACGTTAAAGATGCGATCGCCTACCGAGGCCATAAACAGATCCGCTTTTCTAAATTGCCGGTTTATCAAGTCGAGGTTATCCGGCGGATTTTTGGCGGACTCTTTCAGTGAGTTGGAGACAAAGTCGGAAAAATTTTTCAGATCGCCGGATTTCGCCAGCGCGGCATTCAATGCCGCCAGCGTGGTCGGCGCCGAATCGTCTTTGGCGTTCTTAGCCGAGGCCAGCAGAGCTTCAAGCTCATCTTTTATCTGCGGATTATTGCCGGCGACCTGGTTCCAGATGAGATTGGCGTCGCTGCCGGTGCTTTGCTCATCAACCCAACGCTCAATCAGCGCCTGCCCCTGTGGGACGTTGCCGATACCGTACAAGGCCACGCTGACGATATGGCAGTAGTTAAAATTATCGAGAAATTCCGTCGTCTTATAATCCTGCAACGTAACGATAAATAACTCCGCTTCCAGCCAGTGCAGAATATTTACCGCCCGCTCATCAAACGCCTTCTTCAGCGACGCGCTGAATGCATCGGCGCAACGCACGAAGTTTTCCCGCTGCGCGTTGTTCAGCCGCGACTGATATTTCCGCCAGCTTTGATGTCGCAGTTCGGCCGAACGTGTCGGATTACCCGCTAACCATATGTCCACCGATTTTTTTAGCTCGGCAAATTTCGCGCGTCGATCTTCCGCGCTGTTACGACGCAAGAGACCGCGTTGTTGAATGTAGCTATCCGGCACTTTCTGCTGATACCACTCATCCACCCTGTCGCATTCGTACAACAGTTGTTGCCGCATCGCCGGCTGGTCGGCATAACGGGTGCGAATGGCGGCACGCTCTGCCTCTATTTGCGCCGGCATGTCCACCGGGCTTGCCCTTCTGTCGCGAATCGACGTCAGCCTGGTCTGCGCCGCATCACTAACCAGCCCCTGCACCATCAGCAGGTCGCTGTGGGTTTTCAGCTCCAATTCCCGCTCATCGGAAAATTGCGCCTGGCGCCCGGCGATATCCATACACCAGCCGTTCAGCTCATGCACGATGCCGACGGCATCCCACAGCGGCAGCAATAAGGGCGCGCAGGGCGAACCGTCTTTTTTCTTGCTGCGGCTCAGCATTTTCTGCGCGGTATCCCGGCTTTTACCTTGTCGCTCCGACGCCCAGGGATAGAGTGTGGAAATACTTTCCAGCACTCTTTGGTCGTACCTATAGTCAGGACCATTGGCTTTGACGACCGCGCTTATCGCCCTCTGCGATGCGGCGGAAGTGATGCTGGGCAGTAACCCGGCGGAGCTGATATCCTGGTAATCAATCACGCTTTGCAACGCGTCCGCCGTCGCTTGAGCGGCGCCGGCCTGTTGCGGCTGATTAATCCATCTGGACGGCTGGATTTTCTGCATCCGCTTATTACGCGCGCGCTCATCCTGCTGATAGCGCGTCATCGTCGCGCCGCTCCATTGATATTGACTGAACGCGACCCATACATCCCCGCACGTATCAGGCTCCGCGATGCAAAAAAATTCAACCATAGCGGGATCATGCTGTGTCGCATCGCATGCCGGCGCATGTTGAGCTATGGGATTGCCAGGATGGCTTTGCAACCATAACGATCCATTCGGCGCAATACTGTAGCACTGCCAGTCATTGACGCCTTGCGCGCGTTTGGCATAAAAAACATACAAATAACCTTGACGCAACGCTCTCAGGGCATAATGGTCGCCATTTTCCAGCGGTACCCCGGTCAACGGCTCGCTTTGCGCCCAGGCAGGCAAACGGGTGGAGATGGTTTTAGGCACGACGGCATAACGCACCGGCAGGATTGCCAGTCCGGTGGAAATACATTGGCTGTTACAAATCATGGTAGAGTCCTTTCCTATTACCGCTCACTGATTAAAAATTTGCGCTTGCGCCACTACAGTCCAGATCCTGTACCGGGCAGGCAGCACCATCCATGATAAGGAATATGCCTTTGGGATGACGAGATTCTGCGCCATACGGTTTCCTTTTCATGTCCATTGAGGAAATTTATGGCGCGCATTATGCATAAAAAACCGGCAGTCTGACAAGCGGTCTTTTTAATAAAAAATAAAGTAAAATCAAATAATTAAAAACAAAATAATATTTATAATAATTATTATCAAGTGAAGGATCAGGCGGCTCTCGCAGCCTGATCCCGGTTGATGATGGAAAGAATAAACTGCGGCGCCTAAGGCTCAATTCCCCATATCAACGCGCCTTTATGATACACGGTCACCTTATCCCAGTCGGTAAAGGTGGCGATGTCTTTCTGGTAGGAATAATCATTGGTTTCGTCATAGCGGCTCCAGTCGGCCGGGTGAATACGCACCTGCACTTCGCCGCTCTCCGCGCCGGGTGGAATTTCCCCGGCTTCGCCGCTGAAAGAGACTTCCACATAGCGATTAGCCCGCTCGCCGCCGTCGGGCAACGCCGCCGTGGCGACGATAACCTGGTCCGCGCCGATATCGGCCCAATCGACATAGCGTTGATCGGCTGATTTACCATCGTCATTGAAATAATAACGCACCTTCAGATCGGTCAGATTGATTGCGGCGTCGCCGGTATTTTTGATCTTGAACGCCAGATGAATGGCGTTATCGGCCGGGTCGCTGTTTCTATTGATATATTGCAGCGTTACCTGCGCGTCGCCGTTTTCCGGCTCGGTCGGCATCGCGTCGTCCTCGCCGAGCAGCCGCTTTCTGACGAATTTTCCCGAGGTGGTCAGATCGGCATCCGTCCAGCCCCCGGTTGCGCTCGCCCCCGGTACCAATGCAGACGACATCTCCGCCTTGTCCGCCAGCGACCAGTTAACCCAACTGATGCCGCGTTCGTTGAGAAAATCAAGCCAAACCCGCGATTCCGCCAGAAAAGGGCCTTTATCGCCCGCCGCCTCGCTGGTTCCCCATTCGCTGACAAAGACAGGAACGCCCCGATTCAGGGCATCATCGAGCCGTTCGCGTAACGACAGCTTATGCGTGCCGGCATAGAAGTGCAGGACATACATGGTGTTTCGATCCGGCAGCGGATTGTCGGCGGCATCCTGTATATCCTGGCTCCAGTTGCCGGTGCCGACCAGAATGATGTTATCGGCATCTTTCGCCCGTATAGTCTGCGTCAACGCCAGCGCGTAAGGGCGAATCCGTTCGTTCCAGGTGACGTCGCCGTTCGGTTCATTGGCGATTTCATAAATCACATTCGGCGAATTGCCGTACAATTCGGCCATTTCGTTGAAAAAGGCCTGCGCCTGCGTTTTATATTTGTTCGGATCGCCATCCGACAAAATATGCCAGTCGATAATAACGTAAAGACCGAGACTCTGCGCCGCCTCCACCGCTTCTTTCACCTTGCCGGCCACCGACGGGTCGCTAATATAACCGTCCTCCTCCGTATACATCGCCAGCCGGAATACCGAGATCCCCCAGTCGTCGCGCAGCCATTTCATCGCATCCTTATTGACGAATTTACCGTACCATTGCAAACCGTGTGAGCTCATTCCCCGCAGTTGCACCGGCTTGCCGTGCGCATCAACCAACTTGCCGTTGGCGATGGATAATTGTCCGTGAGTCTGTACCGGTGTTTCCGTCTTCGCCGGTAATGCCCAGGCAAAGCCGCACAGCGCCACGACCAGTAGCGCCGACAGCTTGCCGCCGACATTTTTTTTGACGCGTTCCATCCGCATACTTCCTTCTCCTTTGTGGTCATACCCGTAACTAGCGGTATATATAAAGACAAATAGCGCCATCAGGCGCCGCGCATAGGCCGCGGCAAATCGCCTTCGCCGGCAAACACGCTATGTCAGGATAGGAAACAAGGTCGAAAAAACCTATAGGATGAAAGCTAAAAGGACGAAAAGCGGCGAATACGCCGCTTATCCGCAAGATTATATCGCCGTTATCGACGCCGCTTTTATTTTTTCGCCGCGCGATGGATAAAGAACGGCAACGTTTCCTCATCCACGCGCGGCGTAAAGGTTACGCTATCGGCGCGAGACGCCCACACCGACGACAGTTGCACCACCGGAATAATATCGTAGTTCTCCAGCGTCGAGGTCATCGCCTGCTGGAACAGTTGGCTGCGCTGGTCGTTGTCCAGCGTACGCATGGCGGCGGCGATCAGCTCATCGCTCTTCGGGTTGGAAACGTGCGAGACGTTGAAAGCCCCCAGGCCTTTGCTTTTGTCATTGGTGTGCGCAATCGACGACAGCGTATAACCCGCCTCACCGCTGACCGAACCCCAGCCGGCCATGGTCATGATATAGTCGCCGCGCGTACGCGCGGGAACAAAAACGGTACGCGACAGCGCGTTAACCTGCGTATCGATGCCGATGCGGGCAAACATCTGCCCCAGCGCCGTGCAGGTTGCGCCATCGCCGGGGAAACGGTCGCTGGTGCAGTGCAGCGGGAGTTTGAAGCCGTCGGGATAACCCGCATCCGCCAGTAGCTGACGCGCCCTGGCGACGTTGTACTCAAGTTTCGGCGGCGTGGGCAGCGCGCCGAAGAATTTATCGTCAATCAACTGATAGGCCGGCTTGGCGAAGCCTTCCAGCGCGCGTTCGGCAATCGCCGTACGATCGATGGCCAGCGACAGTGCCTGACGCACCTGCGGTTTGCTCAGCGGATTGACGTCCAGCGGCTTGCCGGACTTGTCCGTAACCAGATTGCTCTGCGCGCGCTGATCCGGGTAAAGCAGGAATACATAGATCGACTGCCCCTGTACGACGCTGACATCACGGTTACGGCGCATTTTCTCCACATCGGAGAACGGGACATAGTTCACCACATCCACCCGTTTGGACAGCAGCGCGGCCACGCGGGCGGCATCGTTGGAAATTTCGGTGAAAGAGACTTTGTCCCAATCCGCTTTTCCGCCCCAGTAGTCGTCGTTACGTGTGACGTCAAAACCGGTTCTGGCTTTAAAACCGGCGAATTTGAACGGCCCGGTGCCAATCGCCGCTTTGCCGCTGTTGAAATCCTCCACCGTCGCGTTGCCAATCGAATGCGGCAGGATGCTGACCCGCGCCAGATCCTGCGGCAGCGCGGGATTCGGCACGCTGGTCGTGACCTGTACCGTTAACGGCCCGGTCACCTCGACATGGGTGATATTGCGGGTATTAATCACCAACCCGCCGTCGGGGCCGGCGGCGCCCGGCACGCGATCCAGCGAGAATTTCACATCTTCCGCCGTCAGCGGTTCGCCGTTATGGAATTTGACGTTAGGACGAATGGCGAATTCCCACGTGGTGTCATTAATGGGTTTCCAACTTTCCGCCAGCCCCGGCGCAATTTGCAGATTTTCATCAAACGTGACCAGCGCTTCATAAATATTTTTCACGGCGGCGATTTGATGCCCCAGCGCCATATAGTGCGGATCCATCGCTTCCGGGCCGGCGCGCACGCCGATTTTCAGATCTTGCGCCTGCGCGCCGCCGACGGCGAGGGAGACAGCCAGCGATAACGCGCTAATCAATGTCCTGGATTTCACAGCTACCATAATGCCTACTCCTAAATGAAGAATGGGACCGTCTAAGTATTGAGATGACAAGCGGAAAAATGCCCCGCCTCCACCTCACGCAACGCAGGCTCCTCCTGAGAGCAGCGCGCCATCGCATGTGGACAGCGGGGGTGAAACTTACAGCCTTTCGGCGGCGACAACGGCGAAGGAATCTCCCCTTTGATGGGAATAAAGGTCTGGCGCCGGGAGTTCAGCGTCAGCATGTTGCTTAAGAGCGCCTGAGTATAAGGATGATTGGCGCGGCCAAAGATGGTTTCCGCCGGCGCCAGTTCCACCAGTTTGCCGAGATACATGATGGCGACGCGATCGCTCAGATGGCGCACGACGCCCAGATCGTGACTGACAAACAGATAGGTCAGTTGCAGGCGTTCGCGCAGATCCATAAACAGATTGATCACCTGCGCCTGAATGGATACGTCCAGCGCGGCGACGGCCTCATCGCACACCAGAAACTCCGGCTGCATCGCCAGCGCGCGCGCAATACCGATACGCTGGCGCTGGCCGCCGGAAAACTGATGCGGGAAACGGAAACGATAGGCGGGATCGATGCCGGCCTGATTCATCATCTCGCAGACGTACTCATCCTGCTCGCCCGGCTTAATCAACCGATGGTATAGCGGCCCTTCGGCGATAATGCGGTTGATGCGGTGGCGCGGATTCAGCGAAGCGTAGGGATCCTGAAAAATCATCTGTACCCGGGTGGTCAGCTTCACTTCCCGGCGCCCCTGCGTCACGGCGACCGGTTCGCCGCGATAGGTCACATTGCCCGAGGTCGGGGCATGAATACCCGCCATCACGCGCGCCAGCGTCGACTTGCCGCAGCCGGACTCGCCCACCAGTCCCAGCACTTCGCCTTGCCTGATGCTGAGCGAAACGCCGTTGACCGCATGGACTGTCGGAACCTCGACCTTGCGCCCCAACAGGCGGGCGATGCGTTGTTCCATCGACAGCGGCAGCGGAAAACGCTTATCGACGTTATTCATCTCCACCAGATTCATAGCCCGGCCTCCCTTTCGAGGGCATCGCGTTCAGCCGCGCGGCGAGGATGAAAACAGCTCGCGGTCTGGCCATCGGCCCAGCGCTGTTGCGGCGGCGGTCGTCGGCAGATGTCGCTCGCATACGCGCAGCGGGTGCGAAAAGCGCAGCCATCATCCAGCCCCAGCAGCGAAGGCGTCATCCCCGGGATCGGTTTGAGGGGCTTGCCCTGCTCGCCCTGTCCCGGCAGGGATTCAATCAGGCCCAGGGTATAAGGGTGAGCGGGATGATCCAGCACCTGATCGGTGGAGCCGGATTCCACCACCCGACCGGCGTACATCACGCAGATATGGTCGGCCAGTCCGGCCACCACCGAGAGGTCATGGGTGATCCAGAGCAGCGCCACGCCCTCATCCCGCGCCAGCCGTTGCACTTCGGCCAGAATCTGGCCCTGAATCGTCACGTCCAGCGCCGTTGTCGGCTCATCGGCGATAATGACGTCGGGCCGATGCAAAATGGCGGTGGCGATGGCGACACGCTGGCGCATCCCGCCGGACAGTTCATGCGGGTAGGCGCGCAGCCGTTCATCCGGCGCGGGAATGCCGGCTTTGACCAGCGCCGCCCGCGCCCGCTGCATCGCCTGCTTGCGCGGTACGCGCTCATGCACGGTGATGGCTTCAATCATCTGATCCGCCACCCGCATGACCGGGTTCAATGTCATCATCGGATCCTGGAAAATCATCGCCATACGCACGCCGCGCAGCGGACGCAGCGATTTTTCCGATAATCCCACCAATTCCGTGTCGCCAAGGCGAATACTGCCGCCGTGAATTTTCCCCGGCGGATCGATGAGTCCCATAATGGAAAAACCGGTGACGCTTTTGCCGGAGCCAGATTCGCCGACCAGTCCCAGGATCTCGCCGCGGCGCAGCGCGAAATCCACGCCGTTGACCGCTTTGATGGCGCCTTGCTCCGTGCTGAAATACGTTTGCAGGCCACTGACGCGCAGCACTTCTTCACGATGGCGTTCTGTGTTTGCGTTCATTTGTTCAACCTCGGATTCAGAACATCGCGCAACTGGTCGCCGACCAGATTGATCGCCAGCATCAAAATCACCAGCGTGACGCCGGGATAAACGCTCATCCAGTAACGGCCGCTGAGCATATACTCGAAGCCGCGATAAATCAGACCGCCCAGCGAAGGTTCGGTAACCGGCAGTCCGACGCCCAGAAAAGAGAGCGTGGCCTCCAGCACAATCGAGCTGGCGATCTGCACCGACGCCACGACGATCAGCGGCGGCAGCACGTTAGGCAGCAGATGGCCGAACATGATGCGTCTGGCGGGCAGCGGCAGCGCGCCGGCGGCTTCGATATATTCCTTCTGCCGTTCGGCAAGCGCCGCCCCGTGTACCGTGCGGGCAAAGTAGGCGTACTGCGCCGCGACCAGCGCCGCTATTACCTGAAATTGTCCCTGCCCCAGCATCGCCACCAGCACCAGCGCCAACATCAGCGGCGGGAAAGAGAGTTGCAGATCGACGATGCGCATCAGCAGCGCTTCGGCGCGCCCGCCGACAAACCCCGCCATCAGGCCGATTAACGAACCGATAATCATCGCAGCCAGACCGCTGATCAGTCCGATCGTCATGCTCAGCCGCATGCCGTAGACGATGGCGCTGTAGAGATCGCGTCCGTCGGCATCGGTTCCCAGCACATGCACATAGCCGCCGCTGCCAATCGAACCGGGGCTGAGGCGGGCATCCGCCAGTTCCAGGATCGACTGATCGAACGGGTTTTGCGGCGTGATCCAGGGCGCGAAAAGCGCCATTAGCACCGCGATAACCAATACCAGCAGCGCCAGACAGGCAATCCGGCTGCGCCGGTAATTACGCCAGACTTCCCGCAGATAGCTTTCCCGCCGCAGCGGGGTGCGTTGAGTCACGTCGCTCATTTTCGGCCCCCAAGGCGAATACGCGGATCGAGCAGGGAATACAACATGTCGACCAGTAAATTGATGACGACGAACATCGCGGCCACCAACAGCAGATAGGAGACCACCACCGGCTGGTCCAGCGTGCGAATGGAGTCAATGACCAGTTTGCCCGCTCCCGGCCAGGAGAAAATGGTTTCCGTGACCACGGAAAACGCCACCATGGCGCCGAATTCCAGTCCCAGCACCGTCGTCAGCGGGATCATAATGTTGCGCATAACATGACGCAGCAGGATGCGCATCGGCGGCACGCCCTTGGCGCGGGCAAATTTGACATAGTCGGACAGGATCGCTTCGCGCACGCCGGCGCGGGTCAGCCGCACAATCAGCGCCAGCCGGAACAGCGCCAGATTGACGGCCGGCAGCAGCAGATGCGCCCAGCCGTCCAGCGTCAGCACCGACCACGGAACGCCCAATACCGTCACCGTTTCGCCGCGGCCGCCGGAAGAGAACCAGCCCAGCTCCACCGAAAAAATCAGGATCAGCATCAGTCCCATCCAGAATCCCGGCACGGAAAACGCCAGCACGCTGCCGCCCATAATGCTCTTGCTCAGCCAGGCGTCCGGGCGATAGCCCGCATAGATACCCAGCGGGACGCCGATGATGATGGTCATCGCCATCGCCACCACCGCCAGTTCAAGCGTGGCGGGCAGGTACTCCAGGATCAGCCCCATCGCCGGCACGTTATAAATAAACGACAGGCCGAAATCGCCATGCAGCGCATTTCTCAGGAAGAACAGATATTGTTCCCACATCGGCTTATCCAGCCCGTAGCGCGCAATGGTCGCCTCGCGCAGCGCCTGATCCGCCTGCGGATTGATCAAAATGTCTATCGGGTTGCCGATGGCGTAAACCGCCATAAACACCAATATCGACATCAGCAACAGCACCAGAAGCGACTGCCAGGCTCGTACGGCAAAAAAACTCAACATATCGTATCCTTCACGGCGCGCCTTAGAGGAATCGGTTCGGTCGTCATTTGCCGCCGTCTACCGTTAACGTTTGCCCGGTGGTCCAACCGCTATGCTCCGAAGCCAGAAACAGCACCGCCGGCGCGATATCGCCGGCGACGCCGGTACGTCGCAGAGCGATCCCCTCGACCAGCGCCTTCTGTCCCTCGGCGCCGTAGGCCGCCCACTGACGTTCGGTGGTGGGATTGGAACGGACAAATCCGGGCGCCACCGCGTTAACCGTAATGCCATAAGGCCCGAGCTCATGCGCCAGTTGTCGCGTCAGCGCGACTTCGGCGGCCTTGCTGGCGGCGTACGCCTGGATGCCTGTCAGGCTGACGCCCAGCCCGGCGATGCTGGAAATGGTGACGATGCGCCCCCACCCTTTGCGCTTCATCGCGGGCGTCACCGCCTGCGAGAACCAGAACATGGCGTCGCTGTTGACGGCGAATATTTGCCGCCAGGCGTCTTCGCTGACGGCCTCAATCGGATGCCCCGTCTGACCGCATACGCCGCCGGCGACATTGATCAGCACATCGACCTCGCCGACGCCGTCGACAAAACGCTGTATTTCCTGACGCTGCGACACATCCACCACCGCCGTTTGGACGTCGGCGTCCGGCGCCTGCGCGCGGCAAAACGCCAGCGTCTGCGCCAGCCCGGCCGCATCAATGTCGCACAGCCATAATGCCGCGCCCGCCTGCGCCAGATTGCCGGCGATCTCGCGGCCAATGCCCTGGGCCGCGCCGGTCACAATGGCCTTGCGCCCATCAAACCTTATCTGCATAACGTCTACTCCTCTGGGCCGCCGCGCGCAGGACTTTCAGATTTCCCCAGGCGCGCGGAAGTCCGTCTTCACAGGCATGAATCAGTTCTATCAGTCGATGGGTTAACGGCGCCGCGATGCCATGACGCTGCGCGGCATCCAGAATCGGCCCCAGTTGGGCATCCACTTCGGTTTTACGCCGACGTACCGCCAAATCCCGCCAGATGCCGCTGTGCGTTTTCGTCGAGCGCCGGTTATGCGCCGCCATCGCGTCCAGACTGGCATAGGCCAGCGACAATGGCGCGTCGGGGAGATACGCCGCGGGTTCGAAGCCGTCAAACGCTTCCATGACCACCTGTTCGGCGCTGGCCACGGCGGCGATTTCTTTGCCGAGCAGGATGAAAACGTCGCGGTAATCCTGATGATCCAAGCATTCACAGATGGCGCCATCCGTCAGCGCGGTGGCATACAGCATGGCGCCATATACCAGTTTGCCCCACAGGTATCCCCAGATATTGTCCGTCAGGATCGCCCGATCATCGAAGGTCTGTAGCAATGCATGTATCTGTCGGACCCGCGCGCTGGATTGACCGTCCAGCTCGCCCACCACCACCGCCGCGCGGCCGCCATACAGAATATGACCGGGAGAAAGGTAATCGGCGCCGAAATTCACAAAGCACCCCAGGGTCCGTTCCCGCCTCAGCACGCCGGCGATCACCTGTTCATTCAGCCCGTTCTGGGCCGATACCACCACGCCGTCGTCCGCCAGAAACGGGCGCAGTTGCCGACAGGCTATCGCGGTGTGGTGCGCTTTCACCGCCAGAAATACCCACTCGTAGCACCCTTGCAGATCGTCCGGCGTATAAGCGCGCACGGCCAGATGCTGCTCGCGGATCGGACCTTCGATATAAAGCCCGTCGTGATTCATGGCATCGACATGGGCCTGTTCCCGATCGACAAAAACCACCGGGTAGCCGGCGGCGACAAAGGCGGCGCCCAGACTGGCGCCGATAGCCCCCGCGCCCCAAATCAGAATAGGTCGTTGCCGACTGATCATCACCGTCATGCCCAGCCGTCCTCCAGCAGTTGACGCGTCTCATCGACCGCCACCTGCCATAGTTGCCCCATCGTCTCATCCGGCTTCTGGTAATCGCCGCCGTAATTGCCGTCGCCCAGATAGCCGCGCGTTTGCGCAGGATCCAGCAGACGCAGGCGATCGAGATCGATCATCGCTTTTGCGACCTCCGGCGATGGCGCGTGCGCCAGGCGGGTAATGGGAAAGTTTTCCATCCACGAAGCGTGCGACGCCACCGGATCGATTTCTTTGACTTTTGCCCATGTTTTCGGCGCATTCCACCAGTTGTGAAAACGCACGCGATGGCCTGCATGTTGCGCCGCCCACTCCTGAGCAACCGCCGCCGCGGGCTGATTGCCGCCATGACCATTCAGGATCATGATGCGCCGGAAGCCATGCGCGGACAGACTGTCCAGCAGATCGGTGATCAATGCGGCATAGGTGGATACCCGCAGCGAGATGGTGCCGGGATACGCCATAAAGTAAGGCGCCAGCCCGTACGGCACCGCCGGATAAACCGGAACGCCCAGCGGCTCGGCGGCGGCGACGCCGACTTCCTCGGCCAGAATGGCGTCCACGCACAGGCTCAGATAGGCATGTTGCTCGGTACTGCCGATCGGCAGCACCACGCGGTCATCATGCCGCAAATAATTTTCAATATGTTGCCAGTGACAATCGCGGATCCTCATCTTCCCTTTGCTCCTAACGATAGATAGCGACAAACAGCGGCTGACCGATACGGGCATAGCCGCGATACATGCCGGCGGTATTAAACGGCAGAGCCACGTTGCCCGCGGCGTCGACGGCAATCAGCCCGCCCTGTCCGCCCAGTTTGATCTGGTTCTCATGGATCACCCGTCGGCCGGCTTCTTCCAGCGTCAATCCGGCATAGCGCATCAGCGCACAGACGTCGTAAGCCGCCACGCCGCGAATGAATGTTTCCCCGGTGCCGGTGGTGGCGACCGCGGCGGTACGATTGTCCGCATAGCAGCCCGCGCCGATAACCGCGCTGTCGCCCACGCGGCCCGGCGTTTTATTGGTCATCCCCCCGGTGGAATTGGCGGCGGCGAGGTTGCCGCGCAGATCGCGCGCCACGGCGCCGACGGTGCCGAATTTGCTGCGCGTATCGATGGGCTCGCCGGTATTGGTCAACGCCTCTGCGTCATGATCCAGCAGCAGGCGCATGCCGCCCAGTTTCTGCACTTCATGCAGTTGTTGCAGACGTTCGGGCGTGGCGTAATAACTTTGCTCCACCATCGCCAGTCCGGCATCGCGGGCGAACGCATCGGCGCCCGCGCCGGTCAGCAGGACGTACTGCCCGGACGCCATCAGCGCCCGCGCCGCTTCAATCGGGTTGCGCACATGGCGCAGTTGCGCCACCGCCCCGGCCTGGAGCGACTCGCCATCCATAATGGAAGCATCAAGCTCATGGTCGGCGGCGCTGGTGTACACCGCGCCTTTGCCGGCGTTGAACAGCGGACAATCTTCCAGTTGCCGAACCGCCTGCGTCACCACATCCAGCGCGCCGGCCCCGTCGGATAATGCCGCCTGCCCGACGCGCAATACCTCGCGCAGGGCGTCCTCATACGCACGCGCCTTCTGCGGCGTGATCTTGGCGCGGTTAACCGTTCCGGCGCCGCCGTGGATAGCCAGGATTGCATTTTTGCTCATTCTGCGTTGTTCCCCTTTCGCCGCGGGCGGCGGCGTTTTTGATTATTCGCGCGGTCTAACGATTCAGCGGCTCCCCCTGCCGGTTGATCGAGATAGAAATAAGGCAGCAGTTGTCCGGTCAGCTCGGCCGCGCTGTTTAACCCTTCCGGGGTACGGTGCGCCATCGCGGCGGCCAGCGCCTCAATCAAGGCAATCGGGGCGACCATCGAACTGGAAAGCAGCTGATGTTCCGCCGCGGCCAGCAGCGTGTGGTCGGCCAACCCGACCAGCGGCGAGCTCGGGCGATCGGTCAGCGCCAAAATCGAGGCGTTACGCGCGCGCGCAAAATGCATAATGCGGATCATGTCGGCGGAATAGCGCGGAAACGAAATCGCCAACAGCAGGTCCGGTTCGCCGATCTTCTGCAAATGGTGCAGCGCCATTTCCGCGCCGCCGTAGCTCGCCAGAGCATGGATATTCTGGCAATAGGCGGAAAAGCGGAAAGCGGCGATATTGGCCAGGTGAATACTGGTTCCCAGGCCAAAGCAGTACACATTGCGAGCGGAGGTGATCATGCGGATAGCCTGCTCGAGGCCGCTGCGGGTGCCGTGATCCCGCGTCTGACCGATGCTGGCCTGCGCGCCGGACAGCGATTCATCCACCACCTCATCCAACGGCGCATCGCGTCCCAGTTCGTTACGTAGCTTTTCCACCGGCGCCATCGACGGTTTGAATACCTGAAAAAGCGCATGGCGAAATTCCGCATAGCCGGAATAGCCCAGCGCGACCGCAAAACGGTTGGCCGTCGCGATGGAAACGCCGGTCGCGGCGGCCAGATTTTCGATATTGCCGGAGGCGACCTGAAACGCATTTTCCAGCACATAGTTGGCCAGTCGGCGCTGCGCCGCCGGCAGGCTGGGCGCAACATAGGCCACCTGTTTGATGACCTCGGCTTCCAGATAATGCGATGTCGTCATCGGTTTCACCTGTTTGAGTCGCTATGTGAAAAATATAATTCACAAATCTTCAATCTATGAAAAATTATTTTCTTATGTTAGACAATAATTGGCTAATGAAATTTATTTTTCAATTAAATTAAAGAGTTAATAATGTAAATAACTTCCCGCCTAAAGGAATTAGGAGAAAATAACCGCTCATACCGATTTAAAGCGATGCCGCCGGGCCGTTTTCCCGGTAACGGCGGGAATGACGGATTCAGCCAGACAGACGCCGTCGCCGCTGGCTCAATGACTACAGCGACTCGCGCCGCAGCAGCGGACTGGTTATTTTGGTGATGTCGGTGTGTTCCTGACGATTGATGATGTGCAATGTGGATTGCCGACCGATTTCATAGTGCGGGAGTTGTACGGTGGTCAAGGCAGGCAGGAACAGATCGCCGATGCCGACCAGATTGTCATAGCCGAGAACCGCGACGTCTTGCGGTATGCGAATGCCTTTCGACAGTAACGTCTGGTAAACCAGAAACGCGATGCGGTCGTTGCCGCACACCACGGAATCAAAGCGCGGTTTCCCGTGATCGAGATATTGCTCGATAATCGTCACGGCATCGAGGTAATACTCGTCGCCAAGGCGCAGATGATGTTGCCAGAGCAGTTCGGGATCGAGAGAAAACTCGCGGCAGGCGCGCTCAAGCCCCTGCCGGCGCCGGGCGCTGGCCAGTCTCTCCCGCGGCAGATGGATGCACAGCGGTTTACGGTAGCCCGCGCAGAGCAACGCGTATACGCCGTCATACTGCCCCTGTTCATCGTCCGGTATATAACTGGCCACGCCGCCCTGCTCGCTTTCGCAGTTCGCCAGCACGCAGGGCAAACTCAGCAACTTTTTCGGCACCGGCACCGTGCGCAGCCCCATGGTGGTGTAGATAATGCCGGCGGGCCGATGGGATAGCAGTAAATCGACGATATCGTCCACGCAGTCCGACATGAACATGTTGACGACAAAGCTGTTCCAACCGTGAGCGCGGGCCGTTTCTTCAATCGACAGGGTCATTTCGACTGAAAATGGCGTGGTCACGGTATCCAGCGCCAGCACGCCAATGGTCTTGGGCGTCGCCCTGGCGCCGCGGATTTTTTTCGCCGACAGGTCGGGTACATAATTCAGTGCTTCAATGGCCTGCTTAACGCGCTGATAAGTTTCCGGCTTCAGACTTTCCGGACTGTTCAACGCCCGCGATACCGTCATCAGGGAAACATTCGCCAGCTTTGCCACATCTTTTAAAGAAGCCATACCATCCCTTATTCCCGTGCTGAATGCACAAAAGTCATCGCTTATCCGCCCGCGGATAAACCGGCCCGACGTGGTTATCGCCGGAATGCGCTCGATTTCAGATGTTTATTATATTCATGCCGTTAGCGCCCTGATAAAGCGATTTTTACTCATAAACATGACCGCGATCGCATAAAATCAATGTTAACGTTAACTATTGTGATTAACATCAGAATTCTTTCATACGCCATCTTCTGCACCTTCGCCCCTCAATGTTAACGTTAACTCGCACGATTTACTAAAAGCAGAAGCTAATGTGCGACACCCACCAATAATGATGAGACCGATACGTGATGAAAAATACATATCTCTGTATTTCGCTTGCGCTGTTTGCAGGTCAGACCGCGGCGGCGACAACCGACAATGCCGCAGAAGCAGAACAAAAATGGTCGTCCGGCGATATCAGCGCCAGTACATGGGGCGTAACTTCGCTCGGCACGACGGGGCAAGCGACAACCACAAGCGACGCGCCGGAAGATAAGGCGGACATCGCTCGTATATCCCAGGAGCAGCAGTCAGTACACTGGAATACGGTCGACAGTTCGCTGGATGCCGGCGGTTTGCACGGTAATATTGGCAGCAAAATCGAAATCGACGACACGCGCTGGAAAAATAACAGTAAAAACGGCGGCAAATTTAAACTGGCGCTCATTCAGGCCTGGCTGCGTCACGATGAATTACCCGGCTGGTATTTCGGTTACTGGAACGCCCGCGAAGATAACTATAGCGGCCAATTTTCCAATCAGGATTACAGCGGCACCAATACCATCAACGAAATGTATATCGGCAAGATTAATGAGTTTTATCGTGGTAACTGGGGCGTGGAAGTTCTGGGCGGCACCGAGAGCGCGAGCAAACGCTGGAAAGGCCGCCTGAAACTGTGGGGAGAATCGCGCTTCACCGATAAATGGTCGCTGTCCGGTTATATCTTCCGCGAATATCAGCCGCAAAGTAATGACGCCGGCAACGGCGATCTGGAGCACCACATCATGGAAATGGAGCCTGCGCTGCAATATCGCGTGAATCCGGATTTAGGGCTATATATTCGGCCTTATTATTCCTGGGAAAAACAGGTTCGGCAATCATGGGGAAATATTATTGAGGAAGAGTGGAAAGTTACCGCCGGATTATGGCGCAACTGGTATCCCCTGCTGACTTCGCTCTACGTCGGTTTCGGCAACGACAAAATTTATAATAACGCCAATAAATCGGAAGTATTTTATTACGGGAAATACAACTTTATCGGCGCCACCGCCAGTTATCCCATTGTCGATAACCTGCGCCTGTATGGTGAATTTAAAGCGCAGTTTACCAAATCGCATGGTCAATGGACCCATGACGGCCATTCCTGGAATCCCTTTACTATCGTCGGTGTCGAATACAGTTTCTGATGCATTCACTCATATGAAAATAATTTTTCGGTAAGAGAGATCACCATGTTTAAAGCCAATAAAATGACAACGGCTATACTGATGTTTTTAATGACATCGATGAATACCGCCTGTACCTCATCGGCGACGACCGATAGCCAGACGCCGGCGGCGGAAAATAGCCGCGCGGAAGTTCACCAGCAGGTAGACGCCTTTTTTCCCCGGGTACCCGGCTCCTATATCGGCGATCCGATGCCGTATGCCGAGAATAATCAATTCTACATTTTTCATCTTAATGATATTCGCGGCGGCAAAGATCTCGGCGTTCACGCCTTTCATTTACTTGCGACCAGCAATTTATACCGTTATCAGAATCTGGGCGAAGTGATCCCCTATGTTAACGATCTCGACAGCCCGGAACTGCTATTAGGCACTGGTTCGGTGATTAAGGCCGGCGAGACTTATCACGCCTGGTATACCGCCCATAATCAGAATGTTTTTCCGGCCGAATCCATTATGCACGCCACCAGCAGCGATATGCGCAACTGGACCAAACACCCTGAAGATACCTTTCTCCCTGGGGAAAACTACCGGGCGAATGACTTCCGCGATCCGCACGTCGTCTATATTCCCGAAGAGCAGCGTTACTGGATGCTGATTACCACCCGTCAGAACGGCACCGGCGTCATCGCCAAATACACCTCGACCGACCTGACCCACTGGCAAGATGAAGGCGTGCTGTTCCGCAATGATACGACCAGCCATGATTCCAATCTGGAATGCCCGACGCTGGTCTATTTCAACGGGCGCTGGTATCTCAGCTTTAGCGACCAGTGGCCGCATCGCCTGACGCAATACCGCGTGGCGGCGTCGCCGAACGGCCCCTTCGTCAAACCGGAAAATTTCTACTTTGACGGCGCCGGATTGTATGCCGGCAAACTGGTTGAGCAAGGTAAACGTCTGTTTGTTTTTGGCTGGGTGCCGACCAAAGCCGGCGAGGATAATCACGGCAATATCGACTGGGCGGGCAATCTTATCGCCCATGAATTAACCGCGGACGCCGATGGCCGGCTAAGAACCAAACTGCCGCAGGAAATAGCGGATGTCTTCGGGCAAAAAGCCCCGCGGCCCGAACCACTGCGCCCGTTATTAACGGAAAACAGCGCCGCGTCATTTGGGGAAATCAGCAGTCAGGTCTTTGCGCCGTTATCCGGCACGATTGAAATCAGCGGTAATTTACCAATGAACGGCGACGGCGTCATTTTCAGTTTCGGTATGGATGACGATAGTCCGCAGAATGCGCCGCTGAACGTCGTCTTTAATAAAAAGACCAATAAAGTGCTGTTTTATCCGGCGGGAATAAATGATTTACCCAAACGCAAGCCGGAAATGGGTATAGAAACGCCATTATCCGACAATATTCATCTGAAAGTGATTATCGAGGACTCCATTGCCGTGTTCTATATCAACGACAATATCGCCTTCAGCACGCGTATGTACCATATTTCCGGCAAAAAATGGGCGATCAGCGCGCCGCAGGGAAATATCGATAGCCGCGATCTGCGTATTCGGCGTTTTTAATTAACGTGTCGTCTTATTTTCTCACTGTATTGCGATAGTTTTGCGCAAGGGAATTATTTATGAAAACGAATATCTCTAAAAAATGGGCCCTGCTCGCCATTACCGTATTACCCATGACCGGTCAGGCGGCGATGGATATCATGCGGAATGATGAAGGCGCGGTGATCGGCGTCAATCCCTGGTCCTATCTGAATGAAGAAATTATGTGGACCACCACCCAATCGTCTTATCCTCACGGCGGCAAGGTACACGGCAATATCAAAAGCAAACTGGAAGTTACCGACACCAACTGGAAAAACAACACCACGCATGACGGCGCGGACAACTTTGTTCTCTCGCAGGCCGTATTACGCCACGATAGCCTTCCTTCCTGGTATCTGGCCTTTTATAACGCCAGGGAAACCGAATATCAGGGCAGTTTTACCAGCCAGAAATATGAAGAGCATACCCAGCGCACCCAGTTGATTTTTGGCTACAACCATCAGATCGGCCGGGGCGACGTGGGGGCGGAACTGCTGGTCGGCAGCGAATCGCTGAATGAACGCTGGCAGGTGCGATACAAGCTGTACGGCACTTATCGCCTGACGGATCGTTTATCAATGTTCAGCTACTTCTATCAGGATCTTCAGCACAAACGCTCCGCCGGCGCCGAAGGGATTAACGATACCGATGTCACCACCAGCGAGATCGAACCCGGTCTGCAATATATCATCACGGATAATACCGGCGTCTGGCTGCGCAGCCGATACAGCGAAGGCAAGCTGACACGAAAACAGTGGGGAAATATCAACAATCAGGACTGGACGACCAGCGTCGGCGTTTGGCATAACTGGGACAACAGCCTGACCACCACCCTGCACAGCGGGGTCGGCCATTATCGTAAATACAACGCCCGTCCCGAAGATGGCGAAGTGTTCCAGAACACGCGCTATAAATATGTCGCGCTCGGCGCCAACTACCCGATCAGCAAGCGATTCAATATCTCAGGGGAAGTGAAAGCCTCGGATGATAAACAGTCCGGCAGTTGGGTAACCAACGGCAAAGCGATAAATATGTCCTACATGCTCTCCGCAGATTTCAACTTTTAATGCGCCTGCCGTTACGGTGCGTCGCTTAAGCGGCGCACCGCGCTAATAATCCTTCCTCAGCGGCAGGCCGGATAGCCGCCCGATCGCGCCGAAGCCGGCAGTACCGCACGGACGCTGAATTCTAAATATTCATCTTGGCTGAAATCCTTAACCTATAATAACAAAGTATATTTTCATTACAGTCTCGCTTAGCCGAGACAAAAAAGGTGAAAAGGACTCAGTTTTGCAGTGGATTAAAGTCGTTAACGCAACACAGAATAATCTCCAGGGCGTTTCTGTTGCCATACCCGTGGGACAAATTACCGTTTTTACCGGCGTATCAGGATCGGGTAAATCCTCTCTTGCATTCGGCGTATTGGCGGCCGAATCTCAGCGGCAGCTGAATTTTACCTACCCCAGCTATATTCGTAACCGCCTTCCGCATGCGGGAATACCTCAGGTTGATGTGATTACCGGCCTTTCTACCGCCATCATCATCGATCAGAAAGCCATAGGAACCAACAGCCGTTCGACGGTGGGTACCGCAACCGATGCATCTTCGCTGCTGCGCCTTATTTTTTCCCGCGCCGGCGTTCCTTTCGTTGGCTATTCGCCCGTCTTTTCATTTAACGATCCGGCGGGTATGTGCTCCCGTTGCAAAGGGCTGGGCGTTGCCGCCGATCTCAATATCGATGAGCTTATCGACGTTAATAAATCGATCAACGAAGGGGCATTCACTTTCCGTGGTTATGCGCCCGGCACCTGGTATTGGAAATGGTATAAGCGCACCGGGTTATTCGATCCGGATATGAAACTGCGCGACTACCCGGAAGATCTACTGAACATGTTGCTGTATGCGGAGCCGGCGCCGCTTCAATCTCCGCCGCCCGGCTGGTACGCGACGGCAAAGTACGAAGGGATCGTTCATCGTTTCAAACGCATGTTTTTGGGCCATGACAATGAAACCTTCAAAAAACGTTACGCCGACGATCTGGCGCGGATTATTCAGCAAACCACCTGTCCGGCATGCGGCGGCGCAAGGCTGAATGAGGCCGCGCTGTCATGTCGTATTGACGGAGACAACATTGACGAACTCAGCCGTCTGCCCGTCGACAAGCTATCTGAGAAGGTAAAGGGTTGGGATATGCCGGAGGTCGCGCCGGCGGTTGAAAATCTCTCCCTGCTGCTGGATACCATGTTGAATCTGGGGCTGGGATATTTGCAATTAGCCCGCCCCACGCCCAGCCTATCGGGCGGCGAGGCGCAGCGTATCAAGATGGTTCGCCACCTCAATAGCTCGCTGACCCGCTTCACTTATATTATGGACGAACCCTCTACCGGACTTCATCCGCGCGATGTCCGGCATCTGGCCGGCATCCTCCGGCAGTTGCGTGACAAAGGCAATACGGTGCTGGTGGTGGAGCACGATCCCGATTTAATCGGCATTGCGGATTTTGTTGTCGATATGGGGCCGGGGCCAGGAGAAAACGGGGGACAAATCTTGTTTGCCGGCCCGATGAAAAAGCTTTTCGCCAGCGGAACGCCGACCAGCAGCTATCTGCGCAGGCCGCGAACCTTTTGCCAACCCCGCTTACCGCAAGAGGGATCGATAACCGTACGCAATGCGCGGCTGCACAATCTAAAAGGGATCTGCGTCGATATTCCTCGCGGTCTACTGACGGTTTTAACCGGCATCGCCGGTTCGGGCAAAAGCTCATTGGTACAGGAAATCCTCAGGCAGGAACCTACGGCGCTGCTGATTGACCAAAAGCCGGTGCGCGGCAGCATTTCCTCCACCGTCGCGACCTACATGGGGTTTATGGACCGTATCCGCGACAGGTTCGCCGAGGAGAATCACGTCAGCCGCGGCTGGTTCACGTCATCGTCGCGGGGCGCATGCCCGGTATGTCGGGGACACGGCGTCATATCGACTGAACTCGCCTTTCTCGACAGCGCCGTGTCTGAATGCGAAGCGTGCGGAGGCTCCGGTTTTAACGATAAGGCGCTTAGTTACCGTTATAGAGAAAAAACCATTGCCGATGTCCTCGCCATGTCGGTCGATAAAGCAAAGGACTTTTTTACTTCGCGTGATTTACCCATCGGATCGGCGCTGATACGCCTGTCTCGCGTCGGATTGGGGCATCTGTCTTTAGGACGCGCCACGACGACATTGTCCGGCGGGGAGAGGCAAAGATTGAAACTGGCGGCGCGGCTTGAAGACAAGCTGGATATTTTGATTTTGGATGAGCCCACTACCGGTCTGCACGGTAATGATATCACCCTGTTTCTGGCATTGATCCGCTCCCTCGTTGAGCAAGACGTGACCGTCATTATGGTTGAGCACGATCTGGACGCCATGCTGGCGGCCGACTGGATTATCGACCTTGGCCCTGAAGCCGGCAACGCCGGGGGGGAAGTGAT
Organism: Brenneria sp. g21c3; assembly: GCF_040240345.1. NCBI lineage: Bacteria > Pseudomonadati > Pseudomonadota > Gammaproteobacteria > Enterobacterales > Pectobacteriaceae > Brenneria > Brenneria sp. g21c3. Next base: position 22,741 of record NZ_JBEIAB010000012.1, read on the forward strand.
ATTTGCCGGATCGGCGCGCCAAATTCTGACCGCCAGCGGGTCGATTACCGGTCGCGAACTGCGTCGTTATATTCAGGAAAGCCCTTCTTGATAGCGCTGGGTTCAGCGACGGCGGAATAAAGTCCCCTCTCCCTTGTCGTCGGCATCATGTGTTACAACGTAACCAGTGGCGAAGGTAAAATCAGGGGATCGCGTTTAATCCCTACCGTCGTTTACTACGCCGGCGGACTTTATGGCTTGACGCAACGCTCGCGGCGTAATCTGAAAGCGTTTCTGGAAACGGGCGGTAAAACGGGATGGACATTGATAGCCGTTTTCTATGGCGATCTGACCCACTGGTTTTTGGGTTGTCTGTAGCGCCGTTAATGCATTGCCTAAGCGCACATCATCAAGGATCTCCTGGAAACTCCCCCCCTCCGCCGCCAGGCGGCGGTGAAAGGTGGAGGTCGCCATATGCAGGTGAGTAGCGACCAGACTGGCGGTCCAGGGCGTCGAGGGATCCAGCATCAGGAGGCGCTGGCATCGATTGACTAACGAATCATCCCGCTGAGTCAGCAATATCTCAGCCGCGCCGCGGTTCTGAAGCATCAGCAGCATGCCCAACGTCGCATGCTCTAACAGCGGTCGGGAAAATTTCTTTTCAAATGCATCCGTAAGCTGTTGCCAGCAGTAAAGCAACTCATGATCCAGCGCGAGACAGAACGTGGGTTTCTTGTCGCGGGCTAACGGCGCGGGATGATGTTGTCTGAAGCGATGAATCAGTGACGGCGGAATATAAAGTATCTGCGAGAGATAACGGCCGTTATCAGGATAATTGGCGAGATGCAAATCGTAACCCGCCGGGAAAAGGATCAGTTGGGTGCGATCGGCGGTTTCGCCATGCTCGCCCCACTGAACCCTCTTTTTCCCACTGTTAACGCGACACAACGCCGGCATCAGCAATTTTACCCGATGAAGCTCATGCGCCTGACGTGAACAAATCGTCTGGAGACTCAACCGGGAAACATCATCATCTTCTGCCTGCATCGTGTTTTATATTCTTAATTAGTGACCATAAACCGGGACCAGTTCAGCCGTCGCCAGTTGGTTGGCGTTAAGCATGAAACCAACCAGCGCGCCGCTTGCGTTGCCATCAATCGGCAGGTTATCCGCTTTTAACGCCCAGATTTTAAAATGGTAACGATGAGGCTTATCGCCTTTGGGAGGACATGCCCCGCCGAAACCGACATCGCCATAATCATTTCTGCCCTGAACCGCGCCGGCGGGCAGTTTGGAACCATCTTTATTTCCAGCGTCGGACGTCAACGACGTTACTGTGGCAGGAATGTTCACCATCGTCCAGTGCCACCAGCCGCTTCCCGTCGGAGCGTCAGGATCATAGGCCGTGACGGCAAAACTTTTCGTTCCCTGCGGCGCATCAGACCAGCTCAGCGCGGGCGACCGGTTCCCGCCTTCACAGCCGAACCCCTGGAAAACCTGAGCTTCGGATAACGACTTGCCCGTTTTGATTTCATCGCTCGTTAGCTGAAATGCGGCGGCGTGCGTTGAAAAAGAGAATGAGGCGAGCAGAGCGAGTACGATATGTTTTTTCATAAATTATCCTGGGTAACCAATTGATGTTCAATGAGGTTACCCAGAATGCCAATCTATTATCGTGCAGTTACGACCGCGTATGATGCAAATCCTACCGATATTGCGCTTATCTGCGCAATTTACGACAGGGCGAGTTCCGCTTCGGCCTGGTAGCGAACCAACGTATCCCGGTACGGCAACGCCGTCATCGCGCCTTTCGAGGTGGTCGCCAACGCGCCGCAGGACTGCGCCTGCGCAATGATCGCCGGCAGCGCGACGCAATCCCGCCATTGCGCGCCCTCTTCGCTTAATCCCGCCAGCAGGCCGGCGACAAACGCATCGCCGGCGCCGGTGGTATCCACGGCCCGTACGGCTTGCGCCGGATAGAACGTCATCTTGCCCGGCCGGCCCGCCCAGGCGCCGGCCTTGCCCTGGGTCACCACCAGCAGCGCCGGGCTGATTTCGTCGCCGAGCGCCGTCATCGCCTGCTCAACATCCGTCATCCCGCTGATCAACATCAATTCATCATCAGAGAGTTTCACCACATCGGCCATCGCCAGCGCCTGTTTGACGCAGGATCGCATCTGGTCGCGATCCGGCCACAGATCGTCGCGCAGATTGGCGTCGAAACTCAGCCAGCCGCCGGCCTGTCTGACCGCAGCCATCGCCTGTAACGTGGTGGAACGGGACGGTTCGGCCGCCAGCGCGATAGAACAGCAGTGCAGCCACTCCCCGGCGCTAAAAGGCGGCAGGTCGCCCGGTTCAAGAAACAGGTCGGCGCCCGGACGCACCATGAAGGTAAACTGCCGTTCCCCTTCTTCATTCAGGGTAACCAATACAATGGAGGTTCGATGCTGCGCATCATAATGCAGGTAGGCGGTGTCGACATTTTCCTGTTGCAATACCTGCTGCAACCGGTGACCGAAAGGCTCATCGCCCACGCGGCCGATAAACGCGCTGTTGCCGTTCAGCCGGGCGATGCCGACGGCCACATTAGCCGGCGCGCCGCCGGGACAAGGTAATAAACGCTGCATATCGTCGGCGAACAGATCAATTACCGCATCGCCCAACACCCAGACTTTACTCGTCATGTTCACCTCGATAATACATTGATTATTAATTAAAATAGATGACTTCACCGCCCCGCTGATTTAGCAGGAGATCGGGTGTTCTTCATTTCAGACCGAAGCGGAAATCGCTCTTGAATGGGAATGTAACGGGTCGCTGGCAAAAATAAAATGTTAACGTTAACTTTCATGATTAACATCACATTCCAGCAATGAACCGCTTTAATTTTTTTATAGTTAACGTTAACAATTCAGCCATCAAAATGTCAGGAGTCAGACTGATGAACGCTGAAACCAGAAAAACCTATATTTTATTAAGCAGCCTATTTTTCTTTTTTTTCTTTACCTGGTCCTCGACCTGCTCGCTGTTATCCATCTGGCTTAACCAGTATGTGAATTTGAATTCGACCGATACCGGCATTATTTTCTCGGCGATTTTGCTGGTATCGTTCTGTTCACAACCGCTGTACGGCTACATCCAGGATAAACTTGGGCTGGGCAAACATCAGCTGTGGTTTATTTCTATTCTGCTGGTGTGCAGCGGGCCGTTCTTTATGCTGTTCGCCGATCTGCTGCGTTTTAATATTTATCTCGGCAGTCTTGCCGGCGGGTTATACATCGGCGCGACGTTTAACGGCGGTATCGGCCTGCTGGAAGCCTACATCGAACGTTTTTGTCGTACGCGAGGGATCGAATATGGCCGTTCCAGAATGTGGGGCTCGCTGGGCTGGGCCGTCGCCACTTTCTTTGCCGGCATCAACTTCAACATTAACCCGTTGTACAACTTCGCCCTGGCCTCCATTTCCGGCATCTTGTTCCTGCTGTGTCTGAGTCAGGTGCGCATCGCCAAAGAAAATGCGATGAGCCAGCTTCAGTTCGGCGATCCGGCCAAAATCACTCTGGCCGACGCCGTCGGGCTGCTGCGATTGTCGCGCTTCTGGGCGCTGGTCGTCTTTGTTATCGGCACCTGTATTTACGGCGTTTACGATCAGCAGTTCCCGGTCTATTTCGCTTCACAGTTTCCCGATCTGCATGCCGGCAACAGTATGTTTGGCTACCTGAACTCGCTCCAGGTATTCCTCGAAGCCGGCGGGATGTTCCTGGCGCCGTGGCTGGTTAACCGCATCGGCGCCAAAAACGGCTTGATATTGGCCAGCGCCATCATGGCGCTGCGCGTTATCGGTTCCGGCCTGGTCAGCGGCGTGTTTTTAATTTCCGTCATGAAGCTGCTGCATGCGGTAGAATTACCCATCCTTTTGATTTCTTTGTTTAAATATAACAGTCTGAACTTTGATAAACGGTTATCGACAACGATTTACCTGGTAGGCTTCACCTGTATCAGTTCCGTGGTCAGCAGCCTGTTGTCCCCGCTGGTGGGTTACAGCTATGAGCTATTCGGTTTCGCCCGAACCTATCTGTTTATGGGTAGTATGGTGCTGATCACCACGCTGATTTCCTGGTTCCTGCTGGAACCTAATCAAACTGTCCGGCCTTCCCCGACCTTAACCCCGCGCACAATAAAGTGAGTCGCTATGATTGAGTTATTAGAAAAAGCCAATAGTTACATTGCCGCGACGCGGCCCTTGATGAACATGGAATGGTATCCAACCTGGCATTTGGCGCCCACGGTCGGTTGGATGAATGACCCGAATGGTCTGGTTTGGTACGACGGCATGTACCATGCGTTTTACCAGCACTATCCCTACGAAGCCGTCTGGGGGCCAATGCACTGGGGTCATGCCCGCAGCCGCGACCTGATCCATTGGGAGCATCTGCCGGTGGCACTGGCGCCGGCGGGCGAAGATGATAAGGACGGCTGTTTTTCCGGCTCGGCGGTCGATAACAACGGAGAACTGTCGCTGATCTATACCGGGCACGTTCACGAAGGCGATCGCGCCAGCGATGAAGGACTGCGTCAGGTGCAGTGCCTGGCGACCAGCCGTGACGGCATACATTTCACGCCGCAGGGTAAGATCATCGACGCGCCGGCGGGCATCCAGCATTTCCGCGATCCGAAAGTCTGGAAAATGGGCGACTACTGGTACGTCGTGCTCGGCCTGAAGGTGGAAAACCGCGGCGAAGTCCGCCTGTGGCGCTCGACCGATCTGCGCAACTGGGAACCGCAAGGTCTGCTGGCTCGCTCGGCGCCGGGCGAAAGTTATATGTGGGAATGTCCTGACTTTTTCCCTTTGGGCGATAAGTGGGTATTACTGTTCTCCCCGCAGGGAATGAAAGCCGAGGGCTATCACAACCGTAATCTATTCCAGAGCGGTTATATGGTCGGCACATGGCAGCCCGGCAGCGAGTTCGTGATTGAAACCCCGTTTACCGAGATCGATGCCGGTCATGATTTCTATGCGCCGCAAACGCTGCTGGCGCCGGATGGCCGCCGTATTATGCTGGGCTGGCTGGCGATGTGGGAATCCCTGATGCCGGAGAAAGCGCATCTCTGGGCCGGCATGTTGTCAATGCCGCGCGAGCTGACGCTGACGTCAAACAACACGTTGCGGGTGGCGCCGGCGGCGGAAATCGACGCCTGCTGTCATCAGGAACACCGGCAGCAGAATGTTGAACTGAAAAACGGCAGTTTGCCGTTGGCACAGGACTGCGCCGCGCAGTTCGTAACGCTGGACATCGATCTGGCGGCCAGCGATGCCGAGAAGTATGGTTTGTCGCTGGGCAGCGAACCCAATAATGAGCAGGGACTGTTTATTTATGTCGATGATCAGTCACGCCGTCTGGTGCTGGAACGCCGTTATCCGGCGCATGGCATTAGCGGCTACCGCAGCGTACCCCTGCCCGTTTCTTCTAACCTGCGCCTGCGCATCTTCTTCGATCGCTCGTCGGTTGAAGTGTTCGTCGAGGATGGCGAACGCTGTCTGAGCAGCCGTATCTATCCGCAGGCGCAGGAGCGTCATCTGAGTCTGTTCGCCCAGAACGGCGGCGCTCGCTTCAATAGCGTCGAAAACGGGAAAATCAGCTGATCCTTTTGCCGCCCGACGACCGGGCGGCATGCCTTTTAATTGCGACGACAGGCATAAAAAAAAGCCAGCACGCAGGCTGGCTAAAATAATACTGGAAGCAATGTGAGCAATGTCGTGCTCTTCGCGAGTGCCTGGGAAGAGGCAACTACTGAAGTGCGGGATGATGATAATAGTTATCAGTATCAGTTGTAAAGTGTTTTGTTGAGAATTTTTCTCATTACCATACTGATGGTAAGGTTCCTTGCCGACAGCCCCGCTCTGTTTTATTACCCTTTCACCGTTTTCTTTAGCGTCCACGGCGCATACTTTTGCACAAAATCCTCCCAGCGATCGGCCAATAAACTTAAATGGCGCAACTCGGTATCCAGCATGGCTAAACTGCGGCGGTGACTTCTGAGCATCATTTCAAACTGATCGAGCATATCCACGACGCTGGATGCGTTGTCGGCAATGGCCAGCGCCTGACGCATTTCAAGCTGCGAGTGGTAGGTTCCCTGTTTTAAAGCCTCAATATCTTTGCGTACCGCTTCAGCGTATTCTTCGTCGCCCTTGCCGGATGCCAGTAAAAACTCCGCGTTGGCCGCGCCCAACCGCACACAATCCCGGCGCGCGACAAGCTCTCTGATATAGTTTTCAATGACTTTTGACGCGGCGGGCTGATAGGGTTCGCTGATGAACGTCGCTTTAATAAAACAGAGCATCTCCTTTTTCATAGCGATCTCAAAGGATTCCACCATTGCCGTCTTTTCGCTATCCAAAGGGCTTGAGAAGGCATCATGCAGAGCGCCGGCGAGAATATTGCCCGATGCATGCGCGCCTTCCAGCGCGATAATAAAAAAGGACGAGGCCAAATCAGAGACTTGATCCGACGGATCGCACAGAGAGCTATTTTTTAACTGCTTTATCCGCTCGCTTTGCGCAACAATATCCTGTGCGGATAACACTTGCGGGGCGGCCCGCTGTTCCGGGCAATCCTTACGCTCACCCGCAACGTCAATGGCTTCGAATGCCGCCATTTCGACCTCAACAGGCAAGTCAGGGGCATCATCGGTAACGTTTTCCGCCTTATGTGAAAACTCGACGTCAAGAGTGCGTTGAGACCTGATACCGTCCATCCAGAATTGCTCCCTTTTTCGAACAAAGTTCTTACCTATAACGGCATTTATTTGTCAGGGTTTAGTAAATTATTGGCACTCGTCATCACTAAGCCCACCGAACATGATCTATGACAAGAATTTGCGCCGTTGATTGAAATTAAAACGGTGTCTTTATTTAATAAAGATAAGGTTTTAAAAATGCGCCGCGTTTCAGGAAGCGATAGCCATCATCGCGCTATCCGATGAGCGGATCTCTGCTGTGAGCGCCTTGCGGCGTATTAAAACAATATGATGGGAGACGCCCAACGGAATGATTTATCCGTAATCTTCGGGCGTCTCGGCTGCCTTACTCTTGGCTTTCAGGCCACGTAGCGCAGCGGAAAGTATTACGGCCTTTCAAATCCTCATCAGGGTGATAGGTAATCGTCGCCGCGCCCCCTTCCATTGAAATTGCCTGCGATGTAATAAAAGTGCCATCGCGATCGGTGGCGGTCCATTCGAAGCCGTTTGACGCCATATCGTAAAAGCCCAATGGGGTTGGCGGAAATTGTCCCACCGACATAAGCGGCTGATCCAGGCTGCTGCCCGTGGGATTAACGGCCATTTTTTGCGCTTTACTGGCGACGTTGCGGCCGATATCGATCAGTCCATTATCCGTTGGGAACAGAACCCGTTTACCACCGTTACGAGCCGCATATTCCCACTCATTCCTGCTGGGTAGGCCCGCTTTTTGCCCGATCTGCTCACCGAACCAACGGCAATAACTTTCAGCCTGCGCGTAAGTCACTTCAGCCGGTGCATCATCGGGCGGCGACGACGAACTATCATCATCCGGAAGCTTTTGCGCCGCCTGATCCGTATTTATCAGATAACGCTCGTACTGCTTATTCGTAATTTTGGTTTTGGTCAGCGCAAAATCGCCAATGTAGAACGACTTGGTCGCAGAATATTTTTGGATTATCGGTAATGCATAGGCACGGCCTTTTTCATCCATTTCGAAATAACCTAATTCAGACTGTCGGCCTTTCACGGCGATTAACAGGTCACTCAGCGCTGATTTATCGACGCCTTTATCAGAGTCAAAGGTAAAAAAATGGCGAACCGGCGCCGTGGAATCACTGATTTTTTTATGCAGCTTATCGGAGAAAAGAATAAACGGCAGAGTAAAAGCCAGAACCAGAGATGTAAGATAAATTTTAGTTCCGCGTTTCATTATCAATGACTCCATATTGCGCAGCGAGCGGTAATCTGCCCATCGCCATCCGGTAGATTATCCGGTTGAATCCCTGCGAAATCCCGATCGTGCGCAGTAACGCCCATCCCGGAACTATCGGCATAGAATTTATAGGGACGAATAACTTTCGCCGGTCCCCGAGATGTGTAGGAAGGCTCAGACGGACCTGTTGGATCAACGGCGAGCGAATTTTCTCTCTCTTTGTTAGAGTACCAGTCGTAAACCCATTCCTGCCCATTGCCGATAAGATCGTAAATACCCAACGGATTCGGCGTTACCGAGCCTACATCCACCAGGTAGCTGCCGAACTCAAACATGTTATGGTTCATATCGTCAAATTCAGGCGCATTCTGACCAGGCTTAATCGTGCCGTCGTCGGTGGCGAAACCAACATATTGCCCACGGTTACGAGCGGCATATTCCCACTGCGCTTCCGTCGGCAAATGCATCGGCTTATTGACCTGTTGCCCCACCCACTGGCAATAGGCTTCGGCATCCTGCCAGCTCATTCGCGCAGGAAGTTGCGCCGCTTGCAAACTATGTCGTTTGTTCCACTCTCTATGTTCGAAGCGCTGTTCGGCAGGAAACGGGTTGACTAACCGCTGATGGACTGCCAGAAAGAGATCGAAATCCTGATTGGTGATTTTGTATTTCGATAGAGAATAGTCACTCAGTTGGACCGGGTAGACTGGACTAGGGGCGCACATGCTGAGCATCGGATATTTATGGCAATCATCCGCCCCCATCGTAAAACTGCCTCCGTTGATAGAAACCATATTATCCAGCGCACGCTTCAGCAGATCGGCTTGCCGGATTTTCACTGTGTCCGCATCAAGCAAAGGCAAATCTTGTTGCGACTCGACGGTTTCATCCTTACTAAAGTGGGAATAATAAAAACCAGCGACTTTAAACATACCGCCGCTGTAAAACATCGCGACGCACAATACCAGCAATACAAAGCAGGCTTTAGCAATCCCGATGAAGACGTTAATCAACGTCTTCATGCTACTGCGAAACCTTCCCATTTCCTTTCCCCCATCCATTATTTTAAGTACTATGCCAATCCAAGACGGACATTGTATCAGCGATCGTGTAATCCTTTATTTATTGCGAGCCTAAATGTATCCCCCCAGGGCAGTGTCCGCAATAGATTTTATAGAATAATTTATTTATTTTACAACGAGATATCTCTCTCATTATGACATTCCCGATCCCCCCTGGGGACGAATGATCAACGACACCCAATCCGGACCAAATCCCCGGCCGTACGCGTATGGCATAATATTCCATTGTCGGCCAAAAATGGTCGGAAAGTCGCCATACGCGCATAACGCAGTGGGGACAAGGGGCAGAGTGCGGTACACTCTGTCTATTACGTATTGACTGAAAAAATCCCGTATGCCTGGAAAAACCTGTCTCGCACTGGCATTCGCCTGGCTGGCGATACCTGCATTGGCGTCCTCTTTGCCTGTCGCGTCGGCCCCCGCGTCGCTGCCCGATATTCGTCAAAGCGGTTTCGTCTATTGCGTCAATGACGTGCTGAATACTTTTAACCCGCAGATGGCGCGCAGCGGCGTCACCATCGATACCCTGGCGGCTCAGCTTTACGATCGATTACTGGATGTCGACCCCTATACTTACCGGCTGATGCCGGAACTGGCGCAGCGCTGGGAAGTATTGGATGAAGGCGCGACATACCGGTTTTATCTGCACCGCGACGTTGATTTTCAAACCACCGCCTGGTTTAGCCCTACGCGTAAAATGAACGCGGACGATGTCCTGTTCAGCTTTCAACGCATGCTGGATAAGCATCACCCCTATCATGACGTCAACGGCGGAGAATATCCCTATTTCGACAGTCTGAAATTCGCCGATTCCGTCCACAGCATTCGCAAACTGGGCGAATATGCGGTGGAAATTCGGCTTAACAAGCCGGATGCGTCTTTCCTCTGGCATCTGGCCACGCATTATGCGCCGATTCTGTCGGCCGAATACGCGCAGGGGCTGGCCGCAAATGATAAGAAAGAATTACTCGACCGCGAGCCGGTCGGCACCGGCCCCTATATGCTGAATGAATACCGCAACGGACAATATATCCGCCTGACGCGCAACGACGCATACTGGCGCGGCCAGCCCCGCATGCGGCAGGTGGTGGTGGATCTCGGTTCGGGCGGCACCGGACGTCTGTCCAAATTGCTGACCGGAGAATGCGATATTCTGGCGTATCCCGCCGTCAGTCAGTTGGCGATTTTACGTAACGACCCGCGCTTGCGTCTGTCGCTGCGCCCCGGCATGAATATCGCCTATCTGGCATTCAACGTGCGCAAACCCCCGCTGGATGACCATCGCATGCGCGAGGCGATTGCGCTGGCGATCAACAACGATCGGCTGATGCAATCGATTTATTACGGTACGGCTGAAACGGCCGCCTCAATCTTGCCGCGCGCATCCTGGGCCTACGACAACGATGCGAAAATCACGGAGTACAACCCGGAAAAATCCCGTCAATTGTTGCAGGCGTTGGGCATCACCCATCTCAGTTTGCGTCTCTGGGTACCCAGCGCGTCGCAATCCTACAATCCCAGCCCGTTGAAAACCGCGGAACTGATCCAGGCCGATCTGGCGCAGGTCGGGATTCAGGTCACGATAGTGCCGGTTGAAGGCCGCTTCCAGGAAGCCAGATTGATGGAGCTTAGCCACGATTTAACGCTTGCCGGCTGGACGACGGACAGTAACGACCCGGACAGCTTTTTCCGCCCGTTGCTCAGCTGTGCCGCCATACCTTCCCAAACCAACTATGCTCACTGGTGTAATGCGGACTTTGATGACACGCTGCAAAACGCGCTGTCCTCACAGCAGTTGTCGAAACGCATTGAATACTATCAGCAGGCACAGCAGATCCTGGCCGAGCAGTTACCGGTATTGCCGCTGGCGTCCTCTTTACGATTGCTGGCCTATCGCTATGATATGAAAGGAATTGTGTTAAGTCCGTTCGGCAGCGCCTCGTTCGCGGGGGTTTTCCGGCAAAACGACGGCGACGATGATCAGGAAAGCGCGCCGCAAGAGCCTTCTTCACAACACGCCGCTGAAGGAGAAACACCGTGATTATCTTTACCCTACGCCGCCTGTTGCTGTTGCTGGTGACGTTTTTTCTGCTGACGCTGCTGGGTTTCAGCCTGAGCTACTACACGCCGCATGCGCCGCTTAACGGCGCGGCGTTATTCGACGCTTACCGTTTTTATCTCTCCAGTCTGTTGCAGGGTGACTTCGGCCGATCCAGTATCAACGGCCAGGCCATCCTGGTACAGCTGAAACAGGTGTTCCCGGCGACGATCGAACTGTGCCTGCTGGCTTTCGCGCTCTCCTTGCTGGTGGGGATCCCGCTGGGAATCACCGCGGGAGTGATGAAGAATAAAGGGGCGGATATCGTTATCAGCACGCTGGCGCTGATCGGCTTTTCCCTGCCGGTATTCTGGCTGGCGCTGCTGCTCACGCTGTTTTTCTCCCTGCATCTTGGCTGGCTGCCGGTTTCCGGTCGCTTCGATTTGCTCTATCAGGTAAAAAGCGTCACCGGCTTTGCGCTGATCGATGCCTGGCTATCCGATTCGCCCTATCGCAACGAGATGATCATGAGCGCCATTCGACATTTGATTCTCCCCATAGCGGTGCTTGCCGTGGGGCCGACGACGGAGGTCATCAGACTGATGCGCATCAGCACCACCGACGTCATGGGGAAAAACTACATCAAGGCGGCGGCGACGCGCGGTTTATCGATGATGGCCATCATTCGCCGCCATGTGCTGCACAATGCGTTGCCGCCGATTATGCCCAAGTTGGGGTTACAGTTTTCGACCATGCTGACGCTCACCATGATTACCGAAGTGGTGTTCAACTGGCCGGGTCTGGGCCGCTGGCTGGTCAACGCTATTCGTCAGCAGGATTACGCCGCCATATCCGCCGGCGTGATCGTCGTCGGCGCGATGGTTATTACCGTTAATGTGTTGTCCGATATTGGGGGTGCAATGACCAACCCGCTGAAACATAAGGAGTCGTATGCCCTTCGATAATGTTTATAGCGAAAAACGGATCCCCAGCCGGCTGGGGGATATCTGGCGGGTATTCCATCAAGACACGCTGGCGATGATCGGTTTTTACGGTTTTTTGATTCTGCTGGGTCTGTGCCTGTTCGGAAAACTGCTGGCGCCCTATGACGTCAGCCAGCAATTTCTCGGCTACCAGATGCTGCCGCCCTCCTGGTCGCACTATGGCGAAGTCTCCTTCTTCCTGGGTACCGACGATCTGGGCCGCGATCTTTTGAGCCGCATATTAAGCGGCGCCGCGTCCACCGTGGGTTCGGCCTTTATCGTCACGCACGGCGCGGCGTTATGCGCCGTGATTTTGGGCGTATTGGCCGGCGTTACGCACGGGCTGCGTTCCGCGATGCTTAACCATATTCTCGACACGCTGCTGTCGATTCCGTCGCTGTTGCTGGCGATCGTCGTCATCGCCTTTATCGGTCCGCGGCTGGAGCACGCCATGCTGGCGGTGTGGCTGGCGCTGGTGCCGCGTATGGTGCGCACCATATACAGCACGGTACATGACGAAATGGATAAAGAGTACGTCATCGCCACCCGGCTTGATGGCGCATCGACCTTTTACATTATCTGGTACGTGGTATTACCGAACATTGCGGGCATTCTGGTATCCGAATTCACCCGCGCCCTGTCGATTGCGATTCTGGATATCGCGGCGCTGGGGTTCCTCGATCTTGGCGCGCAGTTGCCGACCACCGAGTGGGGCGCCATGCTGGGCAACTCATTGGAACTGGTCTATGCCGCGCCCTGGACGGTCATGTTGCCCGGCGCGGCCATTGCGCTGAGCGTTCTGATCGTTAACCTGCTTGGGGACGGCATTCGCCGCGCCCTGGTCGCAGAAACAGAATAATGGCGGAGACAACCTATGCCATTGCTTGATATTCGTAATCTGACCATCGAATTTTTCACCTCGGACGGCCCGGTGAAAGCCGTTGACCGAGTCAGCATGACGCTCAATGAAGGGGAAATCCGCGGGCTGGTGGGGGAATCGGGATCGGGCAAAAGCCTGATTGCCAAGGCCATCTGCGGCATCACCAAAGATAACTGGCGGGTGACCGCCGACCGTTTCCGCTTTGATGATATAGACCTGCTGCAACTGACGCCGCGTCAACGGCGTAAGCTGGTAGGCCACAATGTCTCCATGATTTTTCAGGAACCGCAGTCCTGTCTGGATCCGGCGGAAAATATCGGCCGGCAATTAATTCAGGCCATCCCCCGCTGGACCTATAAAGGCCGCTGGTGGCAGCGCTTCCAGTGGCGCAAACGGCGAGCCATCGAACTGTTGCACCGCGTCGGCATCAAAGATCATAAAGATGTCATGGGCAGCTACCCCTATGAGTTGACCGACGGCGAGTGCCAGAAAGTGATGATCGCCATCGCGCTGGCGAACCAGCCGCGCCTGCTGATCGCCGACGAACCGACCAATGCGATGGAATCCACCACGCAGGCGCAGATTTTTCGCCTGCTGTCGCGGCTGAACCAGAACAATAACACCACCATTCTGCTGATCAGCCACGATCTGCAAACCATGAGCAAATGGGCGAATCGGATAAACGTGCTCTATTGCGGCCAGACGGTGGAAAGCGCCACCAGCGACGATCTGATTAGCGCGCCGCATCACCCTTATACCCAGGCCCTGATTCGGGCAATGCCGGATTTCGGCCGTTCGCTGCCGCATAAAAGCCGTCTGAATACCCTGCCGGGGGCGATTCCGTCGCTGGAACACTTGCCGGTCGGCTGTCGGTTGGGGCCGCGCTGTCCTTATGCGCAAAAGCAATGTATGCAGGCTCCCCTGCTGCTATCGGTCAAGAACCATTGGTACGCCTGCCACTTCCCGCTCAATATGGAGGAATCCTGATGGTCGAAACGTTGCTTGAAGCCCGTAACCTGACCAAAACATTCCGTTACCGTACCGGTCTGTTTCGCCGACAGCATGTTGAAGCCGTGAAGTCCGTCAGCTTTACCTTACGCGAACGCCAGACGCTGGCGATTGTCGGTGAAAATGGTTCCGGAAAATCCACGCTGGCAAAAATGCTGGCGGGCATGATCCCCCCCACCGAGGGCGAGCTGCTGATCGACGATCATCCGCTGCATTATGGCGATTACAGCTACCGCAGCCAACGTATCCGCATGATTTTTCAGGATGCGGGCAATGCGCTGAATCCACGCCAGCGGATCGGCCAACTGCTGGATGTGCCGCTGCGTCTGAATACCGATCTCAGCGCCGAAGCGCGAGAGAAAGCCATCAACCTGACGCTGCAACAGGTCGGGCTGCGGCCGGATCACGCTTATTATTATCCCCAGGCGCTGGCGCCGGGTCAGAAGCAGCGCGTGGGTCTGGCGCGGGCGCTGATTCTGCAACCGAAAGTGATCATCGCCGACGAAGTGCTGGCTTCGCTGGATATGTCTATGCGCTCACAAATTATCAATCTGATGCTGGAACTCCAGGAGAAACACGGCATTTCTTATATTTATGTCACCCAGCATCTGGGTATGATGAAACACGTCAGCGATCAGATTCTGGTCATGCAAGGGGGTGAAGTGGTCGAGCGCGGCAGTACGGCCGACGTGCTGGCCTCCCCGCTGCATGAACTGACCAAGCGTCTGATCGCCAGCCATTTCGGCGAGGCATTGAGCGCCGATGCCTGGCGGCGCGATGGCGCGCAATTTTAAACGCGGCCGGTTCGAACGATTTCAGCGCGACAGCCTGAAAAACGGCGGCAAGGCTAAAAAAACGGCGATGATGCTTCGGAGTACCCTTCTCGGCTCCAGACATGGTAGAATCGCCCGGTTTATTCACCTCGGTCATCATTAACTGATTATTTTTAATATTGATGATTGCAGCAACAATGTTCACAAGGATTACTGCTATGGGTTTTCTTACCGGTAAGCGCATTCTGGTAACTGGTGTCGCCAGTAACCGCTCCATTGCATTCGGTATCGCACAGGCAATGCACCGCGAAGGGGCTGAACTGGCGTTCACGTATCAAAATGATAAATTGAAATCTCGCGTTGAAGGCTTTGCCGGCGAACTGGGTTCCAGCATTGTTCTGCCCTGTGATGTCGCTGAAGATGCCAGTATTGAAGCGCTGTTTGCCGAACTGGCCAAAGTCTGGCCGAATTTCGATGGCTTTGTTCACTCCATCGCTTATGCGCCGGGCGACCAGCTGGATGGCGACTATGTTGATGCGGTAAACCGTGAGGGCTTCAGCATTGCTCACGATATCAGCTCTTACAGCTTTGTCGCGTTGGCGAAAGCCAGCCGTAAAATGCTGAATCCGAATTCCGCGCTGGTTACCCTGTCCTATCTGGGCGCGGAACGCGCTATCCCCAACTACAACGTGATGGGTCTGGCGAAAGCCTCGCTGGAAGCGAACGTGCGTTATATGGCGAATGCCATGGGCGCCCAGGGCGTGCGCGTCAACGCCATCTCCGCCGGCCCGATCCGTACGCTGGCCGCGTCGGGCATCAAGAACTTCAAGAAAATGCTGTCGCACTGCGAAGCGGTCACCCCGATCCGTCGCGTCGTCACCATCGAGGATGTCGGCAACACCGCGGCGTTCCTGTGCTCCGACCTGGCTGCCGGTATTTCCGGTGAAGTTCTGCACGTTGACGGCGGCTTCAACATCGCCGCGATGAATGAGCTGGAACTGGATAATTAATCTGCCTGATTAAGCCCCCGAGACTTCTGCGGGGGCTTTACCGCATCCCCCTCTTCCTACTTTTCACATTTTCATGCGGCTCAATCCCAATAGGCTGTTTCACGCGTCAAAACGCCTGCTTAATCCCCCTTCTCAACCACTCCAGGGTAGCGATCAATTGCTTATTATGCGTGATTGCCGATACTCGGATGGACTGCAATGTTCATAAAGTCGAAATTGATGACGTAATGTCGCTTCCGATGAGTGGCCGGAGAGTTCCGCAATTTTATCTATCGGATAATGCGTGGCGCGCAGTAATTCTTTGGCGCACTCTAGTCGTCGTAGCGCCAGCCAACGCATCAGGGGCAAACCAGTAACATTATAGAAATGACGTTGTAATGTTCGTTCAGACATCATCATACGCTTTGCCAAAGCCGGGACGCTTTGATGCTCTCTAAAATTTAAATTAAGCCAGTCAATCAAGGCGGCGATACGGTTTTCACCTTTTTCCACCACCCGATAATTATTTTTCTGACTATGGCCGCCAGCGCGAAGGAATGGAATGACCAGACGTTCTGCGACCATATTGGCCACACGCAATCCATAATCTTTTTTTACCAGATGCAGAAGCATATCCAGCCCAGCCGCGGAGCCGGCGGAGGTAATAATTTGCCCTTCATCAATATAGAGCGCAGAGTTGGATACATTGATCTCGGGATAACGTTGAGCTAATAACCGAGTATGGTGCCAGTGACTGGTAACAGTTTTTCCCTTCAGCACGCCTGCTGCGGCCAGCACAAACACACCGGAACAGATGCTACAAAGACGTGCCCCGCGTTGCCAGGCCGCGCGCAATGCAGACAATAGCGCCGGAGGGGGCTGGTCGTTGACATTACGCCAGGCAGGGATCACGATCGTATCAGCGACCTCCAGCAATTCAAGCCCATTGGCAACCCTTACTTCAATGCCTCCCACTGCATGCAATATGCGAGATTCTGCTGAGCAGACAGAAAAACGGTACCAGTCGGTTTTCAACTCTGGTCGTTCCACTGCAAAAAATTCCACTACACAACCAAATTCGAAAGTTCGTAAACCATCGTAAGCGACAGCGACTACATGGTGGTTCAGTTTGGCAGAATTCTTATGAAATTTGGCTGTTTCCATGTTTCCCCCACCCGAATAAATATACGAAAATATCCAGAAATTATAGTGATATTAGCAGATTACTTATACGGAGCTCAGTCTTTTACTGGCATTTTCTTTACGGAGGCCATATGGATATTACAGTTGCCTTGGTGAATCCAGAAACAGTAACAGCGGAGATGCGCGAACTCTATGAGCAACATGAAAATCACGCACTGAGTTTGATTGCAGCTCGTCTGCGAAGTTTAGGATATCTAGTTGATTTATATGATTTACGTGTTGATGGACTAACAGAAAATGAAATAGCTGAATTAGGGAAAATCCCTCGCGATACATATGACGAGCATGTTTTTATATCTGAATTTAGCAGTCAACTGCGAGAGATAAATAAAAAATTCAGGAGGCTGGAGTTATGAATATAAGAGTTTATATCAAGCTGGCATTATCGGCTTTTTTCTGGGGAGGTTCGGCGATTGCAGGGAAATATGCACTTCAAGTATATAGCCCTTCCTTTGTTACATTTTTCCGTTTTTTTATTGCTGCTTTGATAATGTTTATTATTGTACGACGTGACCATGCATCTCTAAGACTTGACACGCGAAATCATTTACAATTATTCATTATTGCATCGGCGGGAGTCAGCATGTGTTACTATTTCTATTTTAATGGATTATACCATAGTTCTGCATTTAACGCTGGCATTATTGAGGCAACCATTCCGCTTCTGACTTTATTATTCGCTGCTTTATGCAAAATGGAGCGCATTATGTTATATCAACTTTTCGGACTGACAATTGCCTACGTAGGCGTTGGTTTAACCATAACCAATGGTAGCTGGAAAGTAATTAAGGAAGCAAGTTATAATATTGGCGACATCATGCTGTTAATAAGCACAGTATGTTTTGGTGTTTATAACGTTCTAACAAAACGCTGGCAAATAAAAATCCCTGGAATGGTGTTTATGTTTTATTTCTTTTTTTATGGCAGCATTGCATTGTTCCCATGGTTTTTTAACGGACAGAAAGAATCATTTTCCACTGATATTAACATGCTATCTTTAGCATGGGTCGCCATTTTATTTATGTCGTTGGGTGGTTCAGTTATTGCCTATCTATTTTTCAACCAAGGCATTGCAGAAATAGGCGCATCGCGGGCTGCGTCCTTCATCAACCTTGTACCATTCATCACTGTTTTTTTATCTGTAATTGTTTTGAGGGAACGTTCAGAGCTATTTCAGTGGATGGGCGCGGCCATAATTCTAGCTGGGGTTTTTATAGCAAATAAAAATCCAAAAAATGATATTGTGTGAAGACCATTATGGGTGTGCGGAATTATCTTCTGTGGCGAGAAAGAGATCGTGAGGGGCAATGATAACCATATTTTATATATCAGCAGATTAAGCCCCGCGATTTCTCGCGGGGCTTTTTTTTACAGTTCAAAAATGTGGGTACGCACGTTGTTGATATACAGTTCTCTGCGCTCCCCGGCCGGCAGACGAAGGGTCGCCTGCGTCCAGGCGGGTTTGAATCGACCTTCGCGCGTGAAGTGGATATCAATGCGTCGGCTATCGCTGATGATGTTCCAGCGTAACCACAGCGCATTTCCCTGCCGCCATGCCCAGGTTTCGCCGTCATCCTCAAACAGCAGCCCGCTGTCTTCCCCTGCGCCAATCGGCGGGAACAGCAGAAACTCGCGCTGGTTATCCTCTTCATGACGGACAAACGCCGTACGCGCGGACAGCGGGATCATCGCGCCGGCGCGAATCATCAGCGGAAGACGCTCCAGCGGCGCATCCAGCGTAATGGTTTGCCCCCCGCCGTACCACTGTCCCTGATAAAAGTCATACCACCCCTGCTCGCTGGCCGGCAGATAGACTTCCCGCCGCCGCTGCCCCGGCTCCATCACGCTGGCCACCAACACGTCCTGACCCAACATAAAATCATCCGTTTCGGCGAATGTGGCTTCATCATGTTCGTGGTCGAGGAACGTCGGCCGCAGCATCGGCTCATCGTCGGCGCTGGCGCGCCAAAATAAGGTATAAAGATAAGGCAGCAGACGATAACGCAACGCGATGGCGCTGCGAATCGCCGGGGTCGCTTGCGGATACATCCAGGGTTCATTGACGGTGTGATCGTCATTCCATGAATGGATGGTAAAACGCGGATGCATCACGCCATTCTGCACCCAACGCACAAACAGCTCGACATCAGGCATATCGCCGGAAAATCCGCCGACATCGTGGCCGACATTATAAATACCGGAAAGACTCATGCCGACGCCCATGCGGGTGTTATAGCGCAAAGTTTGCCAGTTGGTGCGGTTATCGCCGCTCCAGGTCTGCACATAGCGCTGCATGCCCGCGCAGCCGGAACGGGAAATCAGATAAGGACGAAGCTGAGGCGCGAAACGCTGCTGAGCTTCCAGCGAGGCCCGCATCATCAGTAACGGCATCAGCGGCCGGATATTTTTGATCGCGATCTGCTCGCCAAAGCCATGACAGCGCGCTTCGCCATCCCACACTTCATATTCATTGTTGTCGTTCCAGGTCGAATCAATGCCCTTTTGCAGCAGTTGACGGGTAACGTTCTCCTGCCACCAGGCCACCGTCGCCGGGTTGGTAAAATCGAGGTGAGACCCTTCGTCATCCCAGAAGCTGGAGCGTTCAGGCGCATCCGACTCGGAGTCGAGGATGAATAACCCCTGCTCCGCGACTTCAGCGTATTTGGGATGATCCTGCAACAGACAGGGTTTGATATTGGCCGCCAGTTTTAACCCCGCATCGTGAAAAGCCTGCGACATCGCCTCCGGCTGCGGCACCTTGTCGTAATTCCAGTTAAACACGTAGCGTTTGTTGTTGATGGAAGTATAGCCGGACGACAGTTGAAACGAGTCGCACGGAATATCATGCTGGCGGCACAGGGCGATAAACTTCATCAACTGTTGCTGCGCATCCGGCGCGTCGGTGTAATGCATGGTCGAGCCGCTGTAGCCCAGACTCCACTTCGGCCCGAACAGCGTCTTGCCCGTCAGGCGCACAAAGGTTTTGGTGACATCCAGCACCCGCGCGCCGAGGAACAGGTAGTAATCTAGGTCGCCCGCTTCAGCCTGATAGCGGCGGTAAGCCTGGTGGTAATTATCGATTTCATTACCCAAATCCAGCCAGGTGCTGCTCAGGTTGTCATAAAACAGCCCAAAGCTGATGTCCTGGCGGCGGGTAATGGTAAACGGTATGTGCTTATAGAGCGGATCGGTGGCGGCGGCGTTATAACCCATCGCATCCAGATTACGAAACTCATAGCGTCGGCCGTTACGCTGAAGGTCGCCGGATTTCTCGCCCAAACCGTAATAGCGATCTTCAGCAAAACGGCGCTGGTAGTGCGCAACGCCGTCGCCATGCATATTGAGCAGGTAGGCGCTGGTGGCTCGATCGCTCGCCAGCAGTCGCCATTCCCCTTGATCGTCGCGATATTCCCACTCCAGCCACAACGGCTGATGAATCGTAATCCGCATGCGTTCAGTGCCGACGCGCAGGCCGTCTTGATATTCCTCCAGCGAGAAGCCCGGCAGGCTGAACCCCTCGCTGCTTTCCCTGCTGCGCCCTTCCCAGGGAACATCCTGCCGCGGGGCAATACTCCAGGTACGTTTCAGTTGCAGCTCGCCATTCTGTTTAATCAACACCCGGCCGATATCCGGTTCCAGAATGTATAAGCGGAAAATGTGCTTTCCATCGACCAGCAGTTCGAGATGATCTTGCGCCTGATGGCGAAACACCCAATTTTTCAGCGTTTTCATATCGCGTCCTTTTCAGGATGATTAGCAAAGATAAAATTAAATCTGACGCGCTTTCTGGCGACGTTCGGCGATAAAAGCGATGAGGAAGATCGCGCCGATCAGGTCGAAAAAGCCCATAGCGACAAACAGCGGGTTAAAGCCGATTTTGTCCGCGGTGACGCCGATTAACAGAGAAAACAGGAAGCTGGCGATCCAGGCGAAGGAGCCGCGCATGCCGTTGACCGTCGCCATCTGTCCTTTATCAAAGGACTCCACCACCAGCGCGCTCAGCATGCAGGAGATAACCTGATGACCGAATCCGCCGATGGAAATCAGCAGGATCGCCAGCCAGGGATCGCGGGCGATGGCGACCAACGCCAGCGACAGCATCAGAAACGCCCCGGTGACCGAACTGGCGACAATGGCGTTAACCCGTGAATAACCGAACCAGCGGGTATACAGGCGGGTCAGATAACCGCTGGCGACGCTGCCGAGGTCGGCGGCAAGGAACGGCAGCCAGGCGAACATGGCGATTTGTTTCAAATCCATGCCGCGCTCGCTGGCCAGATAAAGCGGAACCCAGAAACTCAGCACCGCCCAGGCCGGTTCAGCCATGAACGCCGGAATGGCGATGCCGTAAAAACGCTTGTTTTTCGATACGGTCTTCAGCGCGGTGAAAAACGGCAATTTAACCGGCTCAGGCTCGTTATCCTGACGGATAAAGTCCAGTTCCTCACGACTCAGATTGGGGTGTTTCGCCGGATCGTGGTAGAACAACCACCACAGCACCACCCACAGCATCGCCAGCGCGCCGGTGAACATGAATGCGCCCTGCCAGCCGAAATTGACATGCGCGATCACGATAATCGGCGGCGCCAGCATAGCGCCGATGGAGAACCCGACGCCGGCCCAACCCGCGGCGATAGGACGTTCTTTTTTCGGGAACCATTCGCCAATCGTCTTGGCGTTGGCGGGCGTCGCCGCCGCTTCGGAAGCGCCCATAAAGAAACGCAAGATGGCAAGGTGCAGCCAACTGCCGGCGCCGGCATGCAGCATACACATCAACGCCCAGATCACGGCGCAAACCAGGAAGCCGATCTTCAAGCCGATGACGTCGATTAGCCAGCCGCAGAGCGGTTGGAAAATGGTGTAAGCCAGTTGGAAGGCGCCGACAATCCATGAATATTGTTCGGTCGTGATACCGAGACTGGTTTTCAGTTCCGGCGCCAGGATGCCGAGCGAGTTACGGGTAATGTAGTTAACGGTCACACCCAGCAAAAACAACGTTAACACCCACCAGCGCAGATTCCTGAATTTACGTTTTCCCCTGCTGCCGACGGTCGGCTGATTAATATCGATACTCATCATAAACTCCTTGCAAGGAGATAAGGTTATATTGGCCTGACATGTCGGCGCGTGTTGGTATTTTTTTCTGCACCCGGTCACATCAATTGTTTTATCTATTTGTATTGATTACCTTTAAATAAGAAGCCAATTATTTATACGTCGATAATTGGTTTACCAAACGAAAAGTAAAGCAATTAAAAACAACGCGACACTCACTTTTTTGCAAGGATTTTCATGATACGCTCAAAGTTATATCAACCAGGCTGATTGAGCCTATCCTGACAGGGTTTGTTTCTCATGAAAATTTTGTCATTTGCGAAGTTGAACGAGATCACAAAATGAAAAGAAACCTGAAAATACGGGAAATTGCCGCGCAAACGGGGTTATCGATCAGTACGGTTTCACGCGTCTTGTCTGGTAAGGCCAATACCAGCGAGTCGGCCAAAAGGCGCATTCTCGACTGCGCCAGACAGTACGGCGTACTGGATAACCTGGTTACCGGGCGTCTGCTGCTGAACGGTCTGATGGTCTTTGCGCCGCAGCGGGCATTTGACGTGCGGTCTGACATCTTTTACCACAAAGTGATCCAAAGTATTATCGACGCGCTGGCGCCGCATGAGGTTCGTCTCCGCTACTGCGGCCTCGACGAAAATGACAGCGATGTTCCCCTGTTTCTGGAAAAGATGAACGACCCGGATACGGAAGCGGCGATATTGATCGGGATTGACGATCCCTATATTCATTCGCTGGCGGCCGATATGGGTAAACCCTGCATTCTGATTAACTGTATCGATCGCAAAATGAAACTGCCCGGCGTCGCGCCCAACCATCGGTTGATCGGCGAACACTCGGCCAATTATTTGATTGAGCAAGGGCATCGCGACGTGCTGAGCCTGCTGTGTTTGCGGCGCTATACCATGGAGTGGCGGCTGGCGGGGATCCGCGATGCTTATCAGCACCACAATCTGCCGTTCGTCGATCAATACAATTTGCTGGCGATACAGAATTTCAGTACGGCCGAATCCGAACAGGCGGTGAGCGAGTTTCTGGCGCGCTGTCCGCAAGAAAAAAGACCGACGGCGATCCTGGCGGGCGGCGATTTTATGGCGGTGGGCGCCGTGAACGCGCTGCATCAGGCCGGATTACGCGTACCGCAGGAGGTGTCGGTAATGAGCATGGATGGCTTCAATCTGGCGTCCATTCACGACATTCCGCTGACTTCCGTCCATGTTCCGCGCGAGGAGTTGGGCGAGGAAGCGGTCCGGCAACTGCAATATCTGTTGATGCGCCCGGACGCCCCCACAGGCAACCTGCTATTAAACGGGAAACTGGTGATCCGCGACTCGGTCAGGCGTATTCGTCCCAGCACGACGCACTCGCCGGTACAAAAAGATCATCTCTATGACTGATGCATTAACCGACGGGTGCCGGGCGCGATTGAGCGCATCAATTCAGGCTTCTGCGCCGTCCTGATTATCCCGTAGCCATTGCCGCGCCGCGTCGAAGAAATTCTGCGCCAGCGGCGTCACTTTCCCCGGCGGGGCCACCACGATAGCCGCCTGTCGGCGCATCGCCGGCAACGTAACCGCGCGCAGCTTCAGGGCCGGCGTCATTTCCGCCAGCAGACTGCCGCGCGGTACGAGCGCGCACCCCAGGCCGATAAACACGCTCTGGATCTGTTGCAAGATCGAACTGCTCTCTATTTTCACCCAGGGCGTCATGTTCGCTTCATGAAAATGGGTGTCCAGATAACGCCGGAAGTAGCGGCTGGATTCCGCCAGACACAGCGGCAACGCGGTCAGTTCGCTTAACGCCAGCGGCGCATCCCCGACCAGTTGAGGAAAATGCCGAGGATGAAACAACACGTCAACCCCCTGCCCGGCCAGTTGCGCCGCCTGGAAACGCCATTCCTGCAAGATGGCGACTTCAAAAAAGCCGATGCCGACATCGACGGAATGGGCATGCAGGGCTTCTAATAACCGATCGGCGCTAAACAGCGATATCTGAAAATCCAGTTCCGGGTAGCTTCGACCGACGGCGGCCAGCAATCGCGGCAGCGCAATATTGCTTTGCGGAACCGCGCCAATGCGCAATACGCCCCCGGCGCCGCGCTTCAGCGCCGCAACGTCCAGTTTCAGCCCCTGATAGACGGAAACTATCTCCTTTGCCCAGGCCAGTACCCGCTCGCCTTCCGCGGTGAAACCTTCGAAATTATTTCCCCGGTTGATCAGCGCCAGACCCAGTTCCCGCTCCAGATTTTTCAAGCGCATCGACAGCGTCGGCTGGCTAACGAAACTGGCTTCCGCCGCCCGGCCGAAATGACGTTCTTTTTCCAGATTGCACAGGTAAATCAACTGCTTTATGTCCATTGCGGTATTCTCTCGTGAGGCGTGTCGTGAGTATATTAACGCATGCTTTTAGTCATGCGCGCCTGAACCTCGACGAATGCTTGTCTAGATAACTACCCATCTATACTATCTTGACTGATAAGCCAACGGGAGAAAGACGACATGATTGATAAGCATTCCTTTATCCCTTTTTATCTGCAAATTGAGCAGATATTGAGTCGTCAGATACGAGAAAATGCGCTGAAGCCCGGCGATCCGCTGCCGACCGAGGCGGAAATGTGTCAGCAATATCAGGTTTCGCGCATGACGGCGCGCAAGGCGGTGGATTATCTGGTCAGACAAGGGTTGGTCGAACGCTTTCGCGGCCGGGGAACTTTTGTCGCCCGGCCGGATACGCAGGTAAAAGTTCAGTTGCCGCTGGATCAACATCTGACATCCAGCGAAGTCGCCAACAGCACCCAGCGCAAGATCGTCAATCAGTTGCTGCATTTTTCCCAGCAACCGGCGACGGATGATATCGCCGACGCGCTCCAGATTGCCGAAAACACGCCGGTTCACTATATGGTGCGTCTGCGTTTGATTGACGGCACGCCGTTTGTCTATGAGCAATCCTGGATGAATCTGGCGTTGTTCCCCGACCTGAGCGCACAGGCGCTCAGCCAGTCCAAATACGCCTACCTGAAATCGAAAGGCTACGACGCCGTAGGCAGCCATAAGGAGATCTTCGCCGAGCTTCCCTCCTCCGAAGTACGGGAAGCGCTGGGGCTGGCGCGCGATGAGCCTGTTCTGCGCGCCAGCGTGGTCGCCTTCTTCGCCGACCGCGTCCCTTTCGAACTGTCGAATGTCTATTACAATCAGCGGCGCTATACCTTTACCCTTGATGCGCCGCTGCGTCCATTGTTAGCGCTGTAACCGCCTATTTCAGTTCCGGCCAATACCCCTTATTGGCGACAATCAGCGCATCCAGCACCTTGCGGGCTTTTTTGGCATCGACCACCAGCCGGTTAATCGTCAGCGCCTGCAACGCTTTGTTGTAAGAGCCTTCGAACCAGGCTTCGACAGTCAGACGCTCATAGGCGAACTGTTGCTCAATCATCCCCTTATAGAAGGTAGGAATATTGCCGACGCCATAGGGCCGCGGCCCGTTGCTGCCCAGCGTCGCCGCCACCTCCACCATCGCCGTATCGTCCAGGTTATTCACCAGCCCGTTGTTTTCCACGATCACCACGAAAATCCGGTGCTGGTTATAGGCGATGGATTCCGCCACCTCCACAATCATGTCGCCGTGCGCATCGTTATGCACCACGCTGGCGCTTTTCGTGGTGCCGGCTTTCACCGCATCGCGGCAGCTTTCAAACACCCGTTTTTCCCGGCCCGCCATCACTTCGTTGGCGCGGGTAAAATTCGGATCCAGCTTGCTGAGCTTATAGTCGGGGTAGAGGTAATATTGCAGGTAGGTATTCGGCAGGTAGTCCGGGAAATCACGCAGCATATCGGCGACGACCGCATAGGTCTCCAGCCACGAACGATCCCGCTGCTCCGCGTCCGCCGGCTTAAAGCCCTGGTTGCTGATGATTTCTTTCAACTGCGGCAGCAGATCCACGCCGGCGCGATCGTACAGATGGGTAAACCAGCCGAAGTGGTTCAGACCGAAATAGACAGGTTCAAATTCGTTGACGTCCCGCCCCAGTAAACGGGCATACGAGCGCAGCAGGTTGACCGGCTGGTCGCAAATATTCAGGATGCGCCGGTCATGGGGGAACTTCACCCGCAGCGCATCGGCCACAATGGCCGCCGGATTGGTATAGTTCAGGATCCATGCATCCGGCGAACGGGTGCGAACATTCTGCACCAGTTCAATCATGTCGCCGATAGAACGCAGCCCATAGGCAAAACCGCCCGGCCCGCAGGTTTCCTGTCCAATCACCCCCAGAGAGAGCGGGATTTTCTCATCCTTCTCGCGCATTTCATAACCGCCGGTGCGCATCTGGCAGAAGACAAAATCCACATCATGAAAGGCTTCATCAATATCGGTGGTATAGGAAAACGCCAGCGCCGGGTACTCTTCGCTGAACAGCAACCGGGCGAAGTCGCCAATCACCGTCTGGCGTTCGGCATTGACGTCGAACATCACCAACCGCCTGAGCGGAAAGGTATTCTGCCGTTTACACAACGCTTTCAGCAGGCCCGGCGTCCAGGTTGACCCGCCACCGACAATCACAATACTGTATGTCTTCGTCATAACCATTTCCCGTTTTATCCGCTTCAGATTAAGTTACGTTGTCACACCAAGCGCGGTTTTGACATCATTGGCGATTTTTTCCACCTTAGGGCCGTAAATGACCTGGATGTTATGCTCGTTCACCCGCTTGATGCCGTTCGCGCCGGTCGTCATCAATGTCTTATCCACCACCAGATTCATGTCTTTTACCTGCACGCGTAAACGGGTAAAGCAGCAGTCCACTTCCGCAATATTGCCCTCGCCGCCCAATCCGCTGATGATGTTTTGCGTACGCTCATCGGCGCTGACCGGCGCGGTTTCCGCCGGCTGTTCTTCCGATTCCCGCCCCGGCGTTTCCACGCCCATCCGTCTGATAATGGTTTTGAATACGAAGTAATAAGCCGCGAAATAGAGCAGCCCCAGTAACACCGCATACCACCACTTGGTTTTCAATCCGCCCAATACGCCGAACACCAGCAAATCAATCGCGCCGCCCTGAATATTGCCGATCATCAGTTGCAGCACGGACATCAGCATGAAGGACAACCCGCTCAGCGCCGCATGCAGCAGATATAACACCGGCGAGACGAAGATGAAGCAGAACTCCAGCGGTTCGGTAATCCCGGTGGTGAACGAGGCCAGCCCCCCGGCCAGCATCAACGCTTTCACCCGCTTTTTATGCTCGGGACGGGCGCATTGGTACATCGCCAACGCCGCCCCAGGCAGCCCGAACATCATGATGGGAATTTTGCCCTGCGCCAGAAACTGGGTCGCATTGCGGATAATGTCGTCGCTGACCGCCCCCGGATTGGTCAGCGACGCATTAAAGATATTCAGCGCGCCGACCACCGTTTCATTATTGATGGTGGCCACGCCGCCGATGGGCGTAAAGCGCACGGTTTCATTCAGAATATGGTGCAACCCGGTAGGGATCAGAATGCGCTCGGAAAAGCCATACAGAAACGCGCCATACTGCCCGCTGTGTCCAATCAATTCCCCGACCCAGGCGATGCCGCTGCCGATGGTCGGCCAAATCAGCGCCAGCCCGACGCCGACTAACGGCAGGCAGGCCACCGTGACGATCGGCACAAAGCGGCGGCCGCCGAAAAAGCTGATGGCGGTGGGCAACTCGATGGTGTAGAAACGGTTGTGCAGCATCACCGTGATCACCCCGGCTATCACGCCGCCCAACACGCTCATGTTGTAGGTGAAGATCCCCAGCGTCTGGGTAAACTCGGCGGCGTACATCAATGCGGCGGTATGATCCATCCCGGTCGCCGTCAACGCGTCAATCGCGGTGGTGGCCGGCGTCAAATTCTGCGCCGTCAGCGTCGCCCTTACCCCGACATGCATGGAAATAAAGCCGATCACGGCGGCAAAGGCCGCCGTCGGTTTCTCGGCGTTGGCCAGGCCAATCGCGCTGGCGACCGCAAAAAACAGCGGCAGATTGGCAAACAGCGCGCCGGCTATCTGGCGAATAAATCCGATAATCAACTGCGGGATCTGCATATTGGCGAATGCCTCGCCGGTGACGGCCGGGTTTTGCATCGCCGCCGCCAGCCCCAGGAAAATCCCGGCTGCGGCGATAACCGAAATCGGCATCATCAGTGCCTTACCAAAGGCGTGAACCTTATTGCCAAGATCTTTCATTATTTGCCCTTCCTGTTTTTCCGTACTGGTTAAGTAATAGCCGGAAAACACCTCACTTTGTATATACAACTAGACAAAAAAATCAAGATTCTGCACCCGGTCACACTTTATTTACGATAAACGCCATCTATCCCGCCATTGCCCTATTTGATTAGACGAGATGGCGCGCACCACCTAGACTCGCGGCAGAAGAGCAAATCATTAAAGAAATGTTCACATATTAAAAACATTCTCACCTGCGGATCTCGCCATGAAATTCAAACCATCCATCAAGCCATACCGCAGCGCGGCTGGCGGCTGGGGCTCATTGGAAGCCACCACCCGTTTTGTGCTGGACAGCAAGCAAGCGCTGAAAAATATCCGAAACTTGTTACGGGTCAATAAAGCCAAAGGTTTTGACTGTCCCGGCTGCGCCTGGGGCGACGATAACCACAGCACCTTCAGCTTCTGTGAAAACGGCGCTAAAGCGGTAAGTTGGGAAGCCACGCGCAAAGCGGTGGATCTGGAATTTTTCGCCGCGCACAGCGTCTCGACCCTGCGTCAGCAAAGCGATTACTTTCTGGAATATCAGGGACGGCTGACCCAGCCGATGCGCTACGACCGCGCAACCGATCGCTACGTCCCCATCCGTTGGGACGATGCATTTGCCTTGATTGCGCAACATATCAGGGCGATGGATCATGCCAATCAGTTGGAGCTGTATACATCGGGGCGGGCAAGCAACGAAGCTTCTTATCTGTATCAACTGTTTGGCCGCATGCTGGGTACCAACAACTTTCCCGACTGCTCCAACATGTGCCATGAGGCCAGCGGTACCGGGCTGAAACAGAGCATCGGCGTGGGTAAAGGCACAATTCGTCTGGATGATTTCGAGCATGCCGACGCCATTTTCGTATTCGGCCAGAATCCCGGCACCAATCATCCCAGGATGCTGCACAGCCTGCGCCATGCCGCCGATCGCGGCGCGCACATCGTTTCGTTCAATACGCTGCGCGAACGCGGACTGGAGCGTTTCGCCAACCCGCAAAATCCCCTGGAGTTGTTGACGCCGCTGGCGGGCGATATTAGCGAAACCTACCTGCAACCCAATCTGGGCGGCGATATGGCCGCCGTGCGCGGCATAGTGAAAGCGCTGTTGGAAACGCACCGCCAACGCCTGAACGCCGGCGAAAACGGGCTGTTTGACGAAGAATTCCTCTCTGCCCATACCCGACAGGTTGAAGCCTATCTGGCGGCGGTCGACGACACCAGTTGGCAAAAAATAGAACGAC
Source organism: Brenneria sp. g21c3 (assembly GCF_040240345.1). Taxonomy (NCBI): domain Bacteria; kingdom Pseudomonadati; phylum Pseudomonadota; class Gammaproteobacteria; order Enterobacterales; family Pectobacteriaceae; genus Brenneria; species Brenneria sp. g21c3. Next base: position 52,181 of record NZ_JBEIAB010000012.1, read on the forward strand.
AGTCCGGCCTGAGCGCCGCGCAATTGCGCGGCGTGGCCGCAATTTACCAACAATCGCCGCGGGTGATTTGCACCTGGGCGATGGGCGTAACCCAGCATAAACACTCGGTGGCGACGGTGCGTGAAATCGTTAACCTGCAACTCTTGTTCGGCCAGTTAGGCAAACCCGGCGCCGGGCTGTGTCCAGTACGCGGACACAGTAACGTGCAGGGGAACCGAACGATGGGGATCGACGAAAAACCCGCGGCCGATTTTCTGGCGCGGCTGGCCGCACGCTTTAACTTTACGCCGCCGCACGCGGCGGGTCATAACACAGTGGAAGCGCTGGAAGCCATGCTGCGCGATGAAGTGAAAGTGCTCATCGCGCTGGGCGGAAACCTTGCCGCCGCCGCGCCGGATTCGCCGCGCACCGAAGCCGCGCTGCGCCGTTGCGATCTGACGGTACACATCAGCACCAAACTGAACCGCAGCCATCTGATTACCGGAAAAGTTGATGCCTTGATCCTGCCCGCGCTGGGGCGAACCGATCTCGATATACAGGCCGCCGGGCCGCAGTTTATTACCGTGGAAGACTCCTTCAGCATGGTGCATGCCTCCGAGGGCGTCGGCCAGCCGTTGTCTGCGTTGCAACGTTCGGAAACCGCGATTGTGGCGGGCATCGCCGACGCCGTATTGGGCAAGGGAAAACTGGACTGGCCGGCGCTGGCGGATGACTATTCCCGTATCCGCGATCATATTGCCGCCACCATCCCCGGCTTTGAGAATTTCAACGAAAAATGCAATCTGCCGGGCGGATTTTACCTCGGCAATGCGGCGGCCGAACTGCGCTTCGCAACCGCCAGCGGCAAAGCCGAATTCAGTCATGCCGCGCTGCCGGATTCGCTGTTTCCGCAGTTGGATGAAGCGGTTCCCTTCACGCTGCAAACGCTGCGCTCGCACGATCAGTACAACACCACGATTTATGGTCTCGACGATCGCTACCGCGGCGTCTACGGTCAGCGCGAAGTGCTGTTCATCCACCCTGACGATATGGCGGCGCAAGGGCTGGCGGACGGCGACCTGGTGGATATCGAAACCCTGTGGCATGACGGCATAACCCGTAAAGTCAGCGGCTTCCGGCTGGTCGGCTACCAGATTCCACGCGGTAATCTGACCGCCTACTATCCGGAAACCAACCCGCTGGTTCCTTTGTCCAGCTACGGCGACGAAACCTTTACCCCGACGTCAAAATCCGTACCGGTGAAGATTTCCCGCAGTGAGCAAACCGCTGCGCCGATCCATACGCGCCGAGTATAAACCGCAAATCCGCTATCTGGGACGATCGTTACTCCGATCGTCCCGCGTATTTATAAAGGAGGGCTGTGAAAAATGCGTATTAAACCAGAAGAAAGGCTTTAATCGGAAATGACATTTCATGATGATGATCTGGGTGACCGGCGGCTACTCTCTCCAGGCGTTTACCCCTCGGGCATCAAGATCAATCGTCGGCATTACCGCTGTTTTTCCATCATAGAAAAACGCCGAGTTACTGAATGAATAGATTTTCCCTGTCAGTCTGACCGTAATACGGCTTCCCACGCCGGATACAGACGCATCGCCTCGATCCGCCGTCATAAATGGCGTCGAATCGCCCAGAACTTCCATCGGGTCACCGTCAATTCGGTGATAGAGATAATAGCGATATATATCAGAATCCGTCGCGCCGGCGTCCTGATATTTAGTGACATAAAGCCAAATGTTTTCGGTAAGCGACTTTTGACTGTAAAGCCGATCATGATAAGGGCCAGATGTCATGTACTGAACAATGCAGAATAGGATGACAGCGGCCAATAGCGCGACGGTTAGCAACCGATGACCCCATTTAATAGCCGTGCTTATTTGCATAGTCTATCCCTTGTTGAATCCTGAACTGGTCGCGGGGGTCATCACCATAAGGCGGCTTCTGATACCAGGCTCCCCACGCAGAAGTGGGAAACCGCCTGAAGGCATTAGGGGAATAACGGCCATTATTGTCTCCATTCAGGGCTATGCGTTCCTTGTACGTCGACGTTTATAGCAGAGGAAAAGGAATAGTCCAGAATAAGAAATAGATATTGAGAGAATTCTCACTTTATCGTTGTTTTATCGTGAAGAAGAGCGGATGTTTTTTAACTTGTCGTTAAGGACAAGTTAATTGGCGGGGTATCAACTGGCCGACGAATACCCCGGCCGTCTCGCATCTTTGCTTTCTTAAATGACCGGCATCACACATGCCCGCAACCTTGTTTCGTCTCTGTCAATTATCCTGCTATCAACGCTTGCCGCCGGCATCCGATTCGCGTAAAACTGTCAGCCGCTAATCGAGCTACTTATAACCATATTTTTGGACGCTATGTTTCAAGATAATCCGCTGCTTGCACAGCTAAAACAGCAACTTCACTCACAGACGCCACGGGTTGAAGGTGTCGTCAAAGGCACTGATAAAGGGTTTGGCTTTCTTGAAGCTGACGCACAAAAAAGCTATTTCATCCCGCCGCCGCACATGAAAAAAGTGATGCACGGCGACCGTATCACCGCCACCCTGCACACGGAAAAAGAACGCGAAATCGCCGAGCCGGAAACGCTGCTCGAACCTTTCCTGAGTCGCTTTGTCGGCCGCGTGCAAAAAAAAGACGATCGTTTATCCATCATCCCCGATCATCCGCTGCTGAAAGACGCGATTTCCTGCCGCCCCGCACGCGACGTCAGCCATACATTTCAAAATGGCGACTGGGCCGTGGCGGAGATGCGCCGTCATCCGCTCAAGGGCGACCGCGGATTCCATGCCGAATTGACCCAATTCATCACCACCGGCGACGATCCGCTGGCGCCGTGGTGGGTGACATTGTCACGCCATAATCTGGAGCGCGCCGCGCCCGAGGCCGAGGCCACCGAACGCAACGATGGTTCTCTGGCGCGTGAAGACCTGACCGCGCTGGATTTCGTTACCATCGACAGCGCCAGCACCGAAGATATGGACGATGCGCTGTACGTGCAGGATAGCGGCGCGGGCGCGTTGCAACTGACCATCGCCATTGCCGATCCCACCGCCTACGTCGAAGCAGGCAGCGAACTGGATAACATCGCTCGCCAGCGCGCCTTCACTAATTATCTGCCCGGCTTCAATATTCCGATGCTGCCGCGCCAACTGTCGGACGATATCTGCTCGCTGCGTCCGAATGAGCGCCGTCCGGTTCTCGCCTGCCGCGTCACAATCAACGCCGACGGTTCTCTGGGCGACGACATTCAATTCTTTGCCGCCTGGATCGAATCCAAGGCCAAGCTGGCCTATGACGATGTGTCCGACTGGCTGGAGCAACAGGGCGACTGGCAACCGCCGAGCGATGCCATCGCGCAACAAATTCGCCTGCTGCACCGCGTTTGTCTGGCGCGCAACGAATGGCGCACCGCGCATGCGCTGGTATTCAAAGACCGCCCGGATTACCGCTTCCTGCTGGGAGAAAAAGGCGAAGTGCTGGATATCGTCGTCGAACCGCGGCGCATCGCCAACCGCATCGTCGAAGAAGCGATGATCGCGGCTAACGTCTGCGCCGCCGTCGTGCTGCGCGACAAACTGGGATTCGGCATCTACAACGTGCATAACGGTTTCGATCCGGCCTCCGTCGAACAGGCGGTATCGGTATTGGATTCGTTCGGCATACAGGCCGATGCCCAGACCTTGCTGACCCTTGACGGTTTCTGTTCCCTGCGCCGCGAGTTGGACGCCTTGCCGACCTCGTTCCTAGACGGCCGCATCCGTCGCTTCCAGTCGTTCGCCGAAGTCAGCACCACGCCGGGGCCGCACTTTGGTCTGGGGCTGGAGGCCTACGCCACCTGGACCTCGCCGATTCGTAAGTATGGCGATATGGTTAACCACCGCCTGCTGAAAGCGGTGATCGCCGGTCAACCGGCGGAGAAACCCCAGGATGACGTCACCGTGCAACTGTCGGAACGTCGCCGCCTTAACCGGATGGCGGAACGCGACGTCGGCGACTGGTTATACGCCCGCTTCCTGAAGGATAAAGCGGGAACCGATACGCGCTTCCCGGCCGAGATTATGGATGTCACCCGCGGCGGCCTGCGCGTGCGCCTGCTGGATAACGGCGCGGTGGCGTTTATCCCCTCCTCCTTCATCCACTCGGTACGCGACGAGCTGGTGTGCAGCCAGGATACCGGTACGGTATTGGTAAAAGGCGAAGAAGTTTACCGTCAGGGCGACGCTCTGGATGTCGTGATTGCGGAAGTTCGCCTCGAAACCCGCAGCGTCATCGCCAAACCCGCAGCATAATGTTCCTTTGTCGCTGGCCCATTCGTGGGCCAGCCTCGGCATATTTTTCTATCGCAGGAGATTGCAGGTGAACAAGATCACGATAGGCACATCCAGGTTATACGCATCGAACATTGCTTTAGGCTGCATGAGAATGGATTCGCTAACGCCGGCTCAGGCCGCGGAAGTCATTCAGACCTCGATTGATGCCGGCATCGACTTTTTCGATCATGCCGATATTTATGGCGCGGGCAAATCAGAAGAAATTTTTGCCGCCGGCTTACAGAAAACCGGCGTTAGTCGTGACGCTATCGTTCTGCAATCGAAATGCGGCATTCGCAAAGGCGTTTTCGATTTTTCCCGACAGCACATCATCTCCTCGGTGGAAGGCAGCCTGCGGCGCTTAAAAACCGACTATCTTGACGCCCTGCTGCTGCATCGTCCGGATACCCTGTTCGAACCCGACGAAGTGGCCGCCGCTTTCGATACGCTGGAAAAAAGCGGCAAAGTGCGTTATTTCGGCGTCAGCAATCAACATCCGCTGCAAATCGAACTGCTTAAAAAATCGGTGCGCCAACCGCTGATTGCCAATCAGCTTCAGTTCAGCATTATGCACACCGGTATGATTGACGCGGGCTTTAACGTCAACATGACCAACGCGTCGGCCGCCGATCGCGACGGCGCTATTCTGGAATATAGTCGGCTGCACGATATGACTATCCAGGCATGGTCGCCTTTTCAATACGGTTTCTTCGAAGGCGTTTTTCTGGATAACGAAAAATTTCCTGAGCTGAATGCCGTTATCGACCGTATCGCCAGTCAGTATCAGGTAAAAAACACCGCCATCGCCACCGCCTGGATTTTGCGTCATCCGGCCAATATGCAGGTGATCGTCGGCAGTATGAACCCTGCGCGTATTGGTGATATTGCGCTGGCGTCGGCGCTGCGGCTGAGCCGTGACGAGTGGTATGAGATCTACCGCGCGGCGGGTAACGTTCTTCCTTAACGGGTTATCAGCCCTGTGATTAACGACAGGGCTTGCTTACGACAGCCAATTCCTTGTTCATCCCCTCTCTTTCACACTGTTTTTCAGCGATTAATGGTTCTCACGTTTAAATTTCTTTACAGAAATTTATGGTTGCTCACATTTTCATATCCGCCCGCTTCTCTTCGGCATTAAACCCACTATTGTTAAATTGCCTTAACAGTCGCGCTACACATCTTCCTGAGTAACGAAGGAGCCGTTGTTATGAATAACGTCAAGAGCATCGTGATCTGGCTATTGGTTGGTTTGGCGGGCGCCGTCGCGTTCGCCATGCTGGCCTTAAGCCGCGGTGAGCACGTGAATGCCGTATGGCTGGTTGTCGCATCCGTAGCTTGTTACAGCATTGCCTACCGTTTCTATAGTTTGTTTATCGCCAAAAAAGTCTTCGAACTGGATGACCGACGCTTAACACCGGCGGAACGTCACAATGACGGGCTGGACTATGTCCCGACCAATAAATGGGTGCTGTTCGGCCACCATTTTGCGGCCATTGCCGGCGCCGGGCCGCTGGTCGGCCCCATTCTCGCCGCGCAGATGGGCTTTCTGCCCGGCACCATCTGGATTTTGGTGGGCGTAATGCTGGCCGGCGCGGTGCAGGATTTCCTGGTGCTGTTTATTTCAACCCGGCGCGACGGACGTTCTTTGGGCGAAATGGCGAAACAGGAGCTGGGCGCCTTTGCCGGCGTGATCACCATGCTTGGCGCCCTGGGCGTGATGATCATTATCCTGTCGGCGTTGGCGCTGGTGGTGGTAAAAGCCCTGGCGGACAGTCCATGGGGATTATTCACCATCGCCGCCACCATTCCTATCGCACTGTTCATGGGCGTATACATGCGTTTCCTGCGTCCGGGGAAAATCGCGGAAGTGTCGATCATCGGTTTTGTGTTGATGATGCTGGCGATTGTCTATGGCGGCAATATCGCCGCGCACCCATACTGGGGTCCCTTCTTCACCTTAAAAGGCACCTCGCTGACCTGGGCGCTGGTGATTTACGGTTTTATCGCCTCCGTGCTGCCGGTCTGGTTGCTGCTGGCGCCGCGTGATTATCTCTCTACCTTCCTGAAAATCGGCGTGATCGTCGGGTTGGCGGTGGGGATCGTCTTTGCCATGCCGGAAATGAAAATGCCCGCCGTTTCACGCTTTATCGACGGCAGCGGGCCGGTGTTCTCCGGCAGCCTGTTCCCCTTCCTGTTTATTACTATCGCCTGCGGCGCGATTTCCGGCTTCCATGCGCTGGTTTCCAGCGGCACCACGCCGAAACTGGTGGAACGCGAGAGCCACATCCGTTTCATCGGTTACGGCGCCATGCTGATGGAGTCCTTTGTCGCCATTATGGCGTTGATTTGCGCATCGGTCATCGAACCCGGCGTTTATTTCGCCATGAACTCGCCGGCGGCGCTGATCGGCACCACGGTGGAAAACGCCTCGCAGGTCATTAATGGCTGGGGATTCGTCATCACGCCGGAAGCGCTTGCCGAGATTGCCCGAGACGTGGGCGAGGCCTCGGTGCTGTCGCGCGCGGGCGGCGCCCCGACCTTCGCGGTGGGAATGGCTTATATCATCACCGAAATCTTTAACAGCCGGGCGATGATGGCCTTCTGGTATCACTTCGCCATCCTTTTTGAAGCGCTGTTTATTCTGACCGCCGTTGACGCCGGCACCCGCGCCTGCCGCTTTATGGTGCAGGATCTGGTGGGCGTGGTGATCCCCAAACTGGCGAACAGTCATTCGTGGCTCGGCAATCTGGCGGGTACTACCGTGGCCGTCGCCGGCTGGGGATTCTTCGTTTATCAGGGCGTGATCGATCCGCTGGGCGGCATCAATACGCTGTGGCCGCTGTTTGGCATCGGCAACCAGATGCTGGCGTCCATGGCGTTGATTCTCGGCACCGTGGTGTTGTTCAAGATGAAGAAACAGCGTTATGCCTGGGTGACCATCCTGCCGACCATCTGGCTGTTTATCACCTCGATGACCGCCGGCTGGCAGAAGATTTTCCATGAACAGGCCAACATCGGCTTTCTGGCTCAGGCCAGACGTTTCTCCGCCGGTATTGAACAAGGCACGCTGATTGCCCCGGCCAAAACGATCAAGGATATGGAAACCATCGTGTTCAGCAATCAGATTAACGCTGCGCTGTGCGGTTTCTTTATGCTGGTCGCCGTGACGATGCTGATATCGGCGTTCTTCGTTATTCGGCGCGCGTTGAACAGCCAAACGCCGACGGCGCAGGAAACCGCGGTGGTTTTACGTGAGGAAACGCATACGGCCAAGTAAGCCGAGGTAACAGACTCCCCGCCGTCGCCGGCGGGGAGTTTTTTATTGTCCGTAGTACGCGTTTTTACCGTGTTTACGCAGGTAGTGTTTATCCAGCAAGGTTTGCTGCATAGCGCTGAGATCGGGAGCGAGTTGACGGGAAAAAAGCCCCATATAGGCGATTTCTTCCAATACCACGGCATTATGTACCGCATTATCTGCGTCTTTACCCCAGGCGAAGGGGCCGTGCGCATTGACTAACGCCGCCGGAATATCGGATGGCGAAAGATGCCGGGAATGAAAGGTTTCAACAATCACCTTACCGGTTTCCCACTCATAACGGCCGTTAATTTCCTCATCGGTCATTAAACGCGTGCATGGGATCGCGCCATAGAAATAATCGGCATGCGTGGTTCCCCAGGCGGGAATATCGTTGCCGGACTGCGCCCAGATGGTGGCATGGCGGGAATGGGTATGGACGATGCCGCCAATATCAGGGAACGCCTGATACAGCACGCGGTGGGTATCGGTATCCGAAGAGGGCTTTTTCGTTCCATCCATCACCTTCCCGCTCTCCAGCTCAACGACAACCATGTCATCCGCCGTCATAACGTCATACTCGACCCCGGACGGTTTAATCACCATCAGTCCGCGAGATCGGTCGACCGCGCTGACATTGCCCCAGGTAAATGTCACTAACTGATGCTGCGGCAGCGCCAGATTGGCTTTTAATACCTGTTTTTTCAGTTCGTCTAACATAGTCAGCTCCCGCGCAATGGTATGAAACCATTCTCCTTAGCGCCGACCGTCGCCGCTATGGGCTAAATCGCTAAAGATCCGGCAGGGTTCTGCTATCTGATACGCGTTTTATTTTACCGGCGCGTTTCAAAAAACCATCAATTTTACCAATTATTGCTATCAGTGTCGTAACGTAAGGGAATTAAGATTTTTTACCTGTTGCGGTTTTTCCCGAGGATTATACTACTCACCAAGCTACAGAGGCTCAGCACTATTATTTAATTTCGTAAAAAAGTCGCAGTACGATATTTCCTCACTAAAGAAAACGGTGAGGTCAGCGTGAAAAGGGGAAAATATGAAAGTGAACAAACAATTTGCCAGCGCAGCCTTAGCCATCGTCCTGACAGTTGCCTTAGCTGGCTGCTCAAATATGTCCAAGCGCGATCGCAACACCGCGATTGGCGCGGGCGCTGGGGCTGTCGGCGGCGCCATCTTAACCGACGGCGGCACATTAGGCACGCTGGGCGGCGCCGCCATCGGGGGGCTTATCGGCCGTCAGGTGGACTAATCATTCAGCGTTTTTGTGAAAATGGAGCTTCGGCTCCATTTTTACTTTCCATCATTGCCTTAACCGCCCGCCAGCTTCACCTTCATGCCTTTCGCTTCCAGCAGTTGCTTGAGCAAATCACGCTTGTCGCCCTGAATTTCAATGACGCCCTCTTTTACCGACCCGCCGCAGCCGCATTTTTTCTTCAATTCCGCGGCCAGTTTCGCCAGCGCGTCATCATCAAGTTCGACGCCGCTAATCACGCAAACGCCCTTGCCTTTGCGCCCGCTGGTCTGACGCTGGATACGGACGATGCCGTCGCCTCGCGGACGCGCAACCTTCTCTTCTTCCGGCTTGATGCGCCCGTTTTCCGTGGAATAAACCAGCCGGCTTTCATCATTACGGTTCATCGCTCACGCCTCCGCGGCCAGGGACGCCCGGATCTCACGCAGCGTTTGCGCCGGGTCGGCGGACTGGGTGATTGGACGACCGATCACCATATAATCCACCCCGGCCTGCTGGGCCTGAAGCGGCGTCATGATACGGCGCTGATCGCCGGCGTCGCTGCCCGCGGGACGAATTCCCGGCGTGACCAGCTTAAAATTCTCGTCGCACGCCTGCTTTAAACGTTCCGCTTCATGGGCGGAGCAGACCACGCCGTCAAGGCCGCAGTTATAGGTCAGCAACGCCAGCCTTTCCGCCTGCTCGGCCGGGCTGGCCGTAATGCCGAGATCGCGCAGGTCTTCCGCTTCCAGGCTGGTCAGTACCGTAACGGCGATCAAGAGCGGCGCGTCGTCGCCGAATGGCAGCAACGCGTCTTTCGCCGCCATCATCATCCGCGCGCCGCCGCCGGCATGCACATTCACCATCCAGACCCCCAGATCGGCGGCGGCGGCGACCGCATGGGCGGTGGTATTCGGAATATCGTGAAATTTCAGATCGAGGAAAACATCAAAACCACGCTGCTGGAGCGATTTTACAAACTGGGGGCCGAACAGGGTGAACATCTCTTTGCCCACTTTCAGCCGACAATCCTGCGGAGAAATGCGATCAACAAACGACAACGCGGCGCGCTGATCGGCATAATCCAGAGCCACAATGATTGGGGATGATGCAGCCAGGTTATTTTCTGTTAGATTTTCGTTTTTCACTCTTGTCACCCCTTGATTTAACAAAGCCGGTATTCGCGACTAAAATGCCCGCCGCATTCTACATGCCCCGCCGTTGAAATCCCAGCCGCCTGTCAGGCTAATGGCATCACCGTTAGCTGCTGGAACCGTATGGGTAGCTAAACATAGAGTATGTTGTAACTAAATCGGCTGTTTCTCAAACCGGCGACGGCTTCAATCGGTATTGATTATTGTCCATCTAATCCACGAATAGGTTTCATGCTGGCCCAACTGCGGCAGGAAGGACAATGCCAATATAAAGACTGCGAGGTAAAACCACATTTGCGGCAGCTATAGCGCGGTTTGGTGCGGATTTGCTCGCCGACCATATCGCGCAGAACCAACAGGCTCTCTTTCGCCCGGCCGTCTTCCGCTTCATTCAGGTGGTAATCCATCAGGCGATGGAATACGCGCATGGTCGGATGCCGCTGGAGCTGACGATTGATATAGACCTGGGCCGCTTCCGTACCCTGCTCCTGTTCAATGATGTCGGCCAGCATCAGTTCCGCCGCGGCGCCGGTATTTTCCTCGACGCAGCGCGTCAGAAACGCCGCCCAGTCCTGAGGCTGCTGTAAATACTGATAGCACTCTTGCAGCATCGACAGCGTTTCGCTGACCAGCTCTTTATCCTGTTCAAGCACCTGTTGCAGCGCGTCCACCGCGCGGGCGTATTGCTGCTGCGCCATATAGATACGCCCCATCATGATCGAGACGCGGGCGCACTGTTTATCGGCGGCGGCCCCCTTCTTCAACAGGGCCAGCGCCTTATCCAGATCGTCACTGCCCATGGCCAGCAACGCCTGCTCGCAGTAAAAGTGGGCGATGTCGGCCTTGAGCGAATCTTCCCCCATTTTAACCAGCGTTTCCGCCACATCGATGGCGTTTAACCAGTCGCTGGTCGCCTGATGGATCAGCAACAACTGTTGCAGGGCGCTGCGGCGGAAATCCTCTTCGTCCACCAGTTGTTTGAGAATTTCTTCCGCGCGGTCATACAGGCCGGCGGCCATGTAGTCGCGGCCAAGCTGTTGCACCGCCAGCAAACGTTGCTCAAAGGAAAGCGAGGTGCTTTCGGTCAACGCCTGATGAATACGGATAGCGCGATCGACTTCGCCGCGCGAACGGAACAGATTGCCGAGGGTGAGATGTGCTTCAAAGGTATTGCTGTCGTCTTTGAGCATATCGAGAAACAATTCAACCGCTTTATCCTGCTGGTTGGAGAGCAGGAAGTTTACCCCGGTGACATACTCGCGCGACAGACGGTTGGATTCTTGCTCTTTGTCCTGCTGCGCACTTCTGCGGCCCATGTACCAACCATAAGCGGCGGCCACAGGCAGCAACAGAAACAGCAGTTCTAGCATAGAAAATGATTCCTTAGTGGGTGGCAGGCTGCGCTGGCGTCAGGCTTTCTTCATTTGAGGCAGAAAGTTGTTGTTCCAGACGCTTGATTTTACGTTGCGCGCGGCCTAACGCAATGCGCTGACGCAGATAAAACAGACCGCAAATTACCCAACCAAGGACAAACCCGGTGGCAAACAGTGTGGCGAGCAGCGTCGATATACGATAATCCCCTTGCGCCAGCAGATAATTAAACGTAATCGTCTGATCGTTGTGCGCACCCAGTGTGACAGAAATGATGAATATCGCCAGCACGAGTAAAAAAATCAGCAAGTATTTCACGCTCTATTTCCTGTGGTATCCCATTAACCAAATGAATTATGCCAAATTTTGGCGATAAACCCCATAAAATTCCCATTTCCCCGGCAGACAGGGAAAGTTTAGCGTCCCGATCCCGGTGTTCATTCATTGATTTTGTCAACAGCCTGACGGATGACATAACGTCATCCGCAGGAAAAAATAAGGCAGGCGAGTATTAAGTCAGTTGCGGGCCGCGTCGTCTTCCGCGGCCTGCTGTTGAATCTCTTCGCGTTGCAATGTCAGCGGACCGCACCAGCGCTGCGCCAGCCAGCAGGCGACCACCACCAGCAGCCAGCTTATCAAGGTCGCCACAACCAGATCGCGCGGCCAGTGCATGCCCAGCACCAGACGGCTGCCCATCACCGATGTCGCCCACAGCATTAATACCGCGACGGTTTTGTAATGCCGGCGCGACCACAACAGCCCTACCCCCAGTAACGCCCAGGTGGCGGCGAACATGGTATGCCCGGACGGAAACGCGAATCCGGTTTCCGCCTGCCAGTGACTGCGCAGCCAGCCGGGGATCTGCGCCTCATCGTGCAACTGCTTTTTGACCAGTTCGGCGCGTTCTTTACGCGGCAAAGAATAAAAGTAGCTATCGTCAATCTGGTGATTCTTATCCAGCCAGACGACGAACGGACGGGGTTCCTGCACCAGGCCTTTAATCGCCGATTTCGTTCCCTGACCAATCATGACCGTAATGATCATGATGACCAGCACCCCAAGCGCGGGTTTGACCCGGAAACGCAGGCACCAGAGAAACCAGAGGCCCAATATCGCGCTGGTTAAAATACCCCATGGCGATGTCACGGTTTCGGTTGTCCAGAACAACATGCGCAGCCATAGCCCCTGCGATCCCGGTTGCCATTGCCAGCCGCTGGCCCAAATAATCAATGGCATGATCAGTAAAATTACCGCGCCGATAGCGGTTCGTTTGACGATGTCGTACATCTTTTCTTCCTATAATTCAGCGTGCTGACTGCAACAATATTGTCACAATGCTAGCAAAAAAAACGACATAAGGAGTCAGTATGGCGTAAAATAGCTCTCGTTTCAGTCAATGAGCGGCCGATCGTATCAAGACGTCAGAAGCCGTGAGACGCGCTCGGCAAGTGCAATAACCTGATTTTGTTATGCCGCGGATCCGCCCGTTCACCGCGATGTCCGCCTGCTTAAGTTACCCGACCGGGTTTTGGCGTCGCGGCAGGCAGGTTTGCCGCGCTTACCGCTCGCCCTGGCAACCTGTCGGCCGCCCGGTGAAATCGTTGGGATGCGGCAATGTTTTTTGCTGGTCAAGGCCCGTTTACGGCAGTAGGATGCGCGTCAGCATTTTTGTTTTTTTTGGAGAATAACATGCAGCTAAAACGGGTGGCGGAAGCCAAATTACCCACCCTCTGGGGCGATTTTCTGATGGTGGGATTTGAAGAATTAGCCACAGGACATGATCATCTCGCATTGGTTTATGGTGATATTTCCGGCCCGACGCCAGTTCTGGCGCGTGTTCACTCTGAATGTTTGACCGGCGACGCCTTATTTAGCCTGCGTTGCGACTGTGGGTTTCAGTTGGAAGCCGCGCTACGGCATATCGCCGAAGAAGGACGCGGCGTGCTGCTGTATCACCGACAGGAAGGCCGTAACATCGGTTTGCTGAATAAAATTCGCGCTTATGCGTTGCAGGATCTGGGCGCCGACACGGTCGAAGCCAACCATCAGTTGGGCTTCGCCGCGGACGAACGCGACTTCACGCTCTGTGCGGACATGTTCAAACTGCTGGGCGTGAATGAAGTCCGGCTGCTGACCAATAATCCGCAAAAAGTAAAAATCCTGAATGAAGCGGGCATCAATATCGTTGAGCGGGTGCCGCTGATCGTCGGCCGCAACCCGCAGAATGAACGCTATCTGGAAACCAAAGAAGCCAAGCTGGGACATCTGCTGAATATGAAGTAACGCCCCATCATGGTGAATGCCAGGCGCCCCCTGGCGTTCATCCCCTCTTAATGCTTAATGATATACATATCCTTGCTGTATATATCCGCCTTCTGGTCGGGCTTGAACCCGCCGACATAAGGTTTCACCAGCTGCGCGCGCACATAATAGTAGATGGGTATCAGCGGAGCCTGCTGTTGAAGAATGTTTTCCGCCTGATGATAGTCGCTGTTACGCGCCGCCGCCGAATCCGCGTTGACCGCGCGATCCAGCAAGGCGTCGTATTCGGCATGGGTGAATTTACCCTGATTATTGCTGTTGCCGCTGCGTAGCATATCAAAATAGGTGGAAGGCTCGTTATAATCCGCCGCCCAGGACGATCTCACCAGCTCGAAATCGCCGGTCCGCATGGTGTCCAGCATGGTCTTCCATTCCTGATTTTTCAGCCGCGCCTCCACGCCCAGCGCCTGCTTCCACATGGAGCCGGCGGCGATGGCAACCCGCTGATGCGACTCGGACGTGTTGTACAACAGGTCGAACTTTAACGGCCGCTGCGCGCTGAACCCCGCCTCGGCCAGCAGCTTTTTCGCCTCGGCGTTTCTCTGCTGCTGGCTCCAGGCCGCCCATTCGGGCTGTTGGCTGGTATAACCCGCCATACCCGGCGGCAAAATGCTATAGGCGGGTACTTGTCCCATGCCCAGCACCTTTTCGGCAATCACCGTTTTGTCCAGCGCCAGATCCAGCGCCCGTCTGACGCGCGGATCGTTGAACGGCGGTTTTTGCGTGTTGAATTTATAGTAGTAGGCGGACAACTGCGGGTTCACCTTAACCTGTTCGGGCAATTCCGTTTTGAGCGCTTTGAACAGATGCGGCGGCAGCGTAAAAGTCACCTCCACCTCGCCGGCCTTGTAGCGATTCACCTCCGCCGTGTTTGACACGATGGGCAGATAGGTCACCTTGTTGAGTAGAGTATGGGCATTATCCCAATAATAAGGGTTGCGTTTAGCGACAATGCGCTCGTTGACCACCCACTCGTCGAGGGTAAAAGGACCGCTGCCGACGAAATGGCCGGGCTGGGTCCATTTATCGCCGTACTTTGCAATCGCCGCTTGCGGCAGAGTGACGACGGCGAAATGGTCGACCATCGCCAGAAAATAGGACAACGGCCGATCCAGCTCGATTTGTACCGTGCGTTTATCCAGCGCCCTGATGCCCAGCTCGCTGGCGGGCTTCTTCCCTGCCGCGATATCCGCCGCGTTGCGCACATGCATATTGGGGATATAGGACTGATAGGGAGAAAGGGTTTGCGGATCGACCAGACGCCGCCAGCTAAAGACGACATCGTCGGCGGTGAGCGGCGTGCCGTCGGACCACTTCAGATCCGCACGCAAATGAAACGTCCAGATCTGATGGTTCTGCTGTTCCCACTTTTCGGCCAGGCCGCCGGAAATGCTGCCGTCATCATGCACCGCAATCAGTTTTTCAAAAAAATCATGAATAATATTGGCTTCGACATCGCTTTCCACTTTATGCGCATCAAGCGAGGCGGGTTCGGAACCGTTGCCGCGCACCAGTTCCTGTTTTTCCGCCAGTTGCACTCCCGCAGGGACTTGCGCCGCATACAGGGCGACCGGCGTTATTGAACAAAGTGGAAACAGCAACGCGGACAAGACTTTTTTACTGCCGACGTTCACCATGAAATTCATACCCTCTCCTTATGCATCGCAGCGTTTAATTTCTGGTGAGTAATACCGCGCAAAGACCCTGCATGGCAAGGCGATCTCGGGTTAATCGCAATATAAAACCCGGCGCGGACATCCGGCGCCGGGTTTTCATCGGTAAACCGTTATTAAGTATTTCCGCCGAGAGTAAAGCGATAGCGGAGATAAACCCGCAGGTCGTCGAAATTCTCGCCTTTCTCCGCATCGATAAACGCGTAGCGCAGACGCACGCTGAATCCGTCCAGCGCGCCGGAAAAATCGTACTGCACGCTGAAATCGGTCTCGCTGACGTCTTTTGCCTGCTGGGTGGAGTACTGAAGCCGGTCGGTATCGTAATAGGCATGGAACAGATAAGCGTTAAGTCCTTTAACGCCTATCTGCGCGAAATCATAAGCGACTCTCAGCGCATAGGCCGTTTCATTGGCCCGTCCGGCGGCATTAATCTGCTGTATGATGACTTTTTCATCGCCCCACGGCACATAGAGTTCATCGTCGCCGGTTTTAGCGTAGAACGCCGTGACATGGAAACCCTGAGCCTTGAAGCCGGTATTGAAACCATATTGGTAGGTGTCGAATTCCCTGCCGCCCAGTTCCTTGCCGATCGACTTCTGAAACAACACCGACGGCGCGAAAAACAGTTGGTAATCGCCGACGTCCTTCGTGACCTGCGCTTTGAAAAAGCCGGTGTCGAAGACATCGTCCATGTGATAAAGCCAGCTTTGGAGACGAACATCGGCGAAATCGACGGGGAGTCGGTATTTCACCCCGCCGGCGACCAGATCCCGGTTAACCTCTTTGCCATTCACCGAGATCAGCGAGGTGAATCGATCGTCCCACCAGCCTTCGAACGCCGTAATATAGTAGACGGACAACGCCAGATTCTCGATGCCGTTATTCACCACGGAGAGTCCCCGATAGGTCTTAGGCAGCAGCCTGATATCATGACCGCTCATAAACGGGGTATTTATCTCCTGCGCGCCGAATTTTATGCGGGTATCGAACCAGTCGCCCTGAAGATAATATTCCTGAAGACGCGAGAAACTCTGATGCTTATTGGTGCCGACGCCCTGAACCAGACCGTAGACCTGATGACGGTCGTTGCTGCCGATATCGTTGGCGCTGGCGAAAGCGGCGCCGGCGCTTAATCCATTAACCGCAGCGGTGTTGTAGTAAAATAAAGCGCCGGCGGCCAGATCGGCTCTTTTTTCGCTTTTATCAAAATCCCTTTCGAAATAATAGCCTCGCAATTCGCCTTTCAGCGTTCCCTGTTCAAAGGCCTGTTGCAGATTGTCCGCGGCAAATGCGGCAGGATTTGATATTAATAATATCGATGATAGAAATAGCGCAAAATTTTTCATTTTGCTTCCCTCTAAAAAAGAGAAAATACCCGCCGTATACCCGCCATACTTCAAGCTGCAACTCGAATTATTTAGGGTATATATAAATACGGCGAGAGAATCGCGGATATTTATTTTATATACTTAACCGCATTTTCCGCGGCGATCCGACCCGCGTTCAGCGCGAAGGCGAAGCTGGCGCCGCCCATTTCCAGGTCGTAGCTGTCGCCGTACATACCGCCCGCATCAAGCCCGCCCGCGTATAGTCCGGCAATGGTTTTTCCCTGCGCGGTCACGACCTCCGTTTTCTCGTTGATTCTTATGCCGCCGAACGTCCCCAGCGCCCGCGGCCGCAGTTTCGTCACATAGAACGGGCCTTTTTCCACCGGACGCAAAAAGTCGGCGTTTTTAAAGAACTGTTCGTCCTTGTGGATGGCCGCCGCGTGGTTGTTATCGGCAATGGTTGCTTTCAGCACCGCGGGGTCCGCGCCGATTTTTTGCGCCACCTCATCCAGGGTGTCGCATTTGAAAACGTTGCCGTTGCTTTTGGCCAGTTCTTTATTGAACTCCTCGTCAAGTTTATCCAGCTTAGTGCCATAGGTGACCCATTCGCCTAAAGCCATCTGAATCCCCTCATTAAGAAACAGCTGTCGTGTCTGCTCGTCATAGATGGAGTAAGCCACGCCGCCGATACGCTCCAGCGCGTTGCCGGAGAACGGCCACTCGGCGATATTGTGCTCATCGGTATACCTTCTGCCGTTGGGGTCGACATAAAGATAGGGCTGAACCGCGGCTGCAATAAGGTGCGAGGTGGTGGAAAAATCAGGCAGGCCGGGCCGATAAGAGATCATGATCTCCGCCCCCTCTTCGCCCGCGCCGGCCTCCCAGGCCATCTGAATGCCGTCGCCGTCCTTACCCACCTGACCGACCATGATCACGTCGGGGAATCGGGAGTATTTCTTCAGCATTTCCTTGTTGTTGCCGTATCCGCCGGTGCCGATGATCACCGCCTTGGCGTTGACGATGACTTTTTCGCCCGCTTTATTGACCCCTTCAACGCCGACAATACGGTCATCCTTTATAATCAGCTTTTTACCCGGCGTCTGTAGCAGAATCGTGCCGCCCAGATCGCGAAATTTCTTGCTCAACGCGGCCATTACCGCACTACCGTGGTGGTAACGTTTGCCGTCAATCTCAAGCTCGCCCACCACGTGCCAGGTCAGCGGGCCGCCGAAACCGCCCACGCCGATAAACTCATAATTGACGCCGAACTGTTGCAGCCATGCCAGAGTTTCGGCGGATTTGAGCACAATCGCGCTGACCAGCGGCGCGTTGGCCCGCCAGTGGCTGTAATTCATGATCGCCTGGAAAGCGAATTTCCTGGATACATCAATGCCCTGCCTTTTCTGCATCGCGCTTTCGGCGGCGAAAATACCTTCGGCGAAATTAGCCGAACCGCCGGTAATGGCCTGTTTTTCCAGTATAATGACCTCAGCGCCGAGCATTTTTGCCTGTACGCCCGCGGCAAGGCCGGTTCCTCCTGCGCCGACGACGACAATATCGGTGTCGTACACCTTGTCCGCATAAGCCGGGAGCGAGAGCAACGCGCCAATCAGCGCGGCAAGCCATGTCCTGATAGACAATAAATGTTTCATGAGACGACCTCTCTTGATAGATATGATGTAGCTTCCTGTTACCGGCGCTTGACGCCTGTTCAGCCTTTATTTTTCAGCCGCTGCGGCGTTGGTTTATTTCATTAACCCTGCAAACGTCATGGAAATATATCCGGCGCCATATCGTGATATGTCGAAGTCTATTGCCGTAGTTATTGATGGTTTGTGGTGTAAAAAGAATGAGATTTATATCTGGCTGGCATCAAAAGGAAATGGACGATTGAGAGCGGAGACATCCCTGTTAAGTGGTGTACAGGCGCGCTATCGTCCTAAGACTATCCTGCCGACATCCGACAGCCAGTGCGCCGAGAGGCTTCAGGCCCCGCATCAGCGTGAGAACAGACTCGCCGCGCTATCACGCAAGATAACCAACTCTCGTCGGGGATCACCTTAGCGCAGCGCAAAAAGGGGAACTGTGAACAGGGTCATTAACCCCGTGAAATACCCGACACGAAATGATCGGAATTTGATCCAACGCGGATGTTCCCGCATTGTCTGCCCGCCTGCGCCGCGCTAGCGGGCCTAACCGCCAGCGCAGTCTGAACACGCATTCACAGCATATTGCGGATCACATAATGCAGAATGCCGTCATTCTGGTAATAGGTCAGTTCATTGCGGGTATCGATGCGGCAGCGGGTGTTAATCACCTGACTTTGCCCTGCATTATTCGTCATAACGACCGCCACCGTCGCGCCTGGGGTTAACTGCGTCAATCCGCTAATGGATATTTGTTCCTCTCCGGTCAGCATCAGCGTCTTACGGGTTACGCCTGGCGGAAACTCCAGCGGCAGGATGCCCATGCCGATAAGATTGGAACGGTGAATACGCTCAAAGGATTCGGCGATAACCACGCGCACGCCCAGCAAGCGCGGCCCTTTCGCCGCCCAGTCGCGGCTGGAGCCCGAACCGTATTCTTTCCCCGCCACCAATGCCAGCGGCACGTTTTCATCCTGATAGCGCATGGCGGCGTCATAGATCGTCATTTCATTTTGCGACGGCATATGCCGGGTATAGCCGCCTTCCTTGCCCGGCACCATCTCATTGCGAATACGAATATTGGCAAAGGTGCCGCGCATCATCACTTCGTGATTGCCGCGCCGGGAGCCGTACGAGTTGAACTCCTTGGTTTCCACGCCGCGATCCAGCAGGTAACGCCCCGCCGGACTATCGCGTTTGATATTTCCCGCGGGCGAGATATGGTCGGTGGTGACCGAATCGCCCAGCATCGCCAGAATGCGCGCGTGATGAATATCCCGCACCGGTTCCGGCTCTTTTTTCATATCGAGAAAAAACGGCGTATGGCGGATATAGGTCGACTCCTGCGGCCATTGATAGGTGGGGTTGTCATCGACCTCAATCTCTTTCCACTCCTGCGTTCCTTCGAATACGCCGGCGTATTGTTTATGAAACATATCGGCGCTGACGTTCAGGACGGCCTCGGCCACCTCTTTTGCCGAAGGCCAGATATCCCGCAGGAAAACCGGATGCCCCAGCCGATCCTCGCCCAGGGGCTCACGGGTAAGATCGATATTCATATTCCCCGCCAGCGCATAGGCCACCACCAGCGGCGGCGAGGCCAGCCAGTTGGTTTTTACCAGCGGATGAATGCGCCCTTCAAAATTGCGATTGCCCGATAGCACCGCGCCGACCGTCAAATCACCGGCCTTAATCGCCGCTTCGATCGGTTCAGGCAACGGCCCTGAATTACCGATACAGGTGGTGCAGCCGTAGCCCACCAGATCAAAACCCAGCTCGTCAAGATACGGCGTGAGCCCGGCTTTGGCGTAATAATCGGTGACCACCCGCGATCCCGGCGCCAGCGAGGTTTTCACCCAGGGTTTGCTCTTCAACCCGCGTTTTACCGCATTTTTCGCCAGTAACCCGGCGGTCATCAGCACGCTGGGATTGGAGGTATTGGTACAGGAAGTGATGGCCGCGATAACCACCGCGCCCTGATACAAACGATGCGTCTCGTCGTCCAGCGTAAACGCTTCATACTCCGAACGGTTTTTCACCGCATTGATATCCAGTTCCCGGCTGGCCTCGAATGCCTGCGGCACGCCGGCCAACGGCACCCGATCCTGCGGGCGCTTAGGGCCGGCCAGGCTGGTTTCGACGCTATCCAGATCCAGCGCCAACTGGCTGGTGAAAACCGGTTCATCGCCGGTATTGCGCCACAGACCCTGCCGCTTGCTGTAGGACTCCACCAGCGCAATCTGCTCATCGCTGCGGTTGGTCAGGCGCATATAATCCAGCGTGATTTGATCGATGGGGAAAAAACCGCAGGTCGCGCCGTATTCCGGCGCCATATTGGCGATAGTGGCCCGATCGGCCAGAGGTAAGTGATCCAGACCGTCGCCGTAGAACTCGACGAATTTGCCGACCACGCCGTGCTTGCGCAGCATCTGAGTCACCGTCAGCACCAAATCGGTCGCGGTGATCCCCTCGCGCATTTTACCGGTCAGTTTCACGCCCACCACATCCGGGATCAGCATGGAGATGGGCTGGCCCAGCATCGCGGCTTCGGCTTCGATCCCGCCGACGCCCCAACCCAGCACGCCGAGACCATTAATCATCGTGGTATGCGAATCCGTGCCGACCAGCGTATCAGGATAGGCCATCAGCTTATCCTGCCGCTGTTCAAACCACACCGCTTTCGCCAGGTACTCAAGGTTAACCTGATGGCATATGCCGGTTCCCGGCGGCACTACCCGGAAGTGACTAAACGCGGATTGCCCCCAGCGCAGGAACTGATAGCGTTCGTAGTTGCGCGCCATTTCCAACTGGGTGTTGTCCGACAGCGCCTGGTCGTCGCCAAAGCGGTCGACCGTCACCGAGTGGTCGATAACCAGGTCGACCGGCGACAGCGGATTCACTTTATTCACATCGCCGCCCAGGCGATCCACCGCCGCGCGCATCGCGGCAAGATCGACGACGGCGGGTACGCCGGTGAAATCCTGCATCAGTACGCGCGCCGGACGATAGGCGATCTCGCGCTCGATGTGTCCGGTTTTCAACCAGTCGGCCACGGCCTGCAAATCGTCTTGCCGGACGGTCTCGTCATCCAGATAACGCAGCAGGTTTTCCAACAATACTTTTAATGACTTGGGTAAGTTATCAATCTCGCCTAGCTGACGGGCCGCCAGGGACAAACTGTAATAGTGATAGGTTTGTTGCCCTACTTTCAGCGTATCCAGACACGTATCGCGAAGAAAATGAGATGGCATGCTTCCTCCCAAAGTGAGCTGATTAATCATTATTTTTGTCGATCCGCTGTTCAATACCCGGTCTGAACATGCGGTCTTGTTTAAAGATAACACAAACAAAAAATAACGTTTTTGTAACAACAGAGATAAACGTAATGATAGCTATAGGCTATTGATCAGGGCCTGGAAGAGGAGTTTTAGCTGGTGATAAATTAAGTAAAGTTAGCGGCCGTTTTGGCCGATAATAAAAAGGCTAACCGTTAGCTGTTTGCGGCAACGAATGTTTAGCTGAACGCCTCACAACCTGATATTGCGATATGTAGTCAACGCCAACGAACCGTTTATTTTATAAACTACAGCCCATTCTTGGGTGGATAAAATAATAATATCAAGGGGTTATGTATGAAGCTGTTTTACAAGCCTGAAAGCAGTTCTCTCTTTGCTCATATTGTCTTACTGGAGTCCAAGTTGGACTTCAAACTTGAAAAGGTGGACCTCAAATCCAAGAAGACCGAGCGCGGTACGGATTACCTGTCAATCAACCCCAAAGGGCTTGTACCGGCTCTACAGCTTGACGATGGGAGCGTGCTGACGGAAGGCGTCGCCATTGCTTTGTATGTGGCCGATAAGGTTCCGCACTGTAATCTTATCGCGCCGGTGGGCAGCATGGCCCGCTATCACACTATCGAATGGCTGAATTACATCTCGGCCGAGCTGCATAAAAGTTTTTCCCCGATCTTCCGACGCAGCACGCCTGAAACCTATAAAGAACTGATTATTGAGTACTTGCAGGTAAAATTCCGCTATATCAATCTCGTGCTGAGCGAACAGAAGTATCTGACGGCCAATCGTTTCAGTATTGCCGACGCCTATTTGTTCACCGTGATGCGCTGGGCGCAGTCATTGAAGCTGGACATGTTCCGCTATCCCGCCCTGTCCGCTTATCTTGAGCATATCGCGGAACGGCCTTCGGTAGTGACGGCGCTGAAGGTGGAGAGACTGAAAGGCTAAACATAAAGAGCGCGGTAACGCCGCGCTCTCTTTTGTTCTCATCGCTGAGCGCTTATAAGCGCACCGCCTGGAAATGATGGCGCGGATGCGCAATACCGTCCTGAGCCGCCACCAATTGCAGCTCGTATTCATTCATTTCTTTCGTCATCAGCATCACGTCGTAAACCGCTGCGGTGGTATGCTCCAGCGCTTTATCCAACGCGACCCCTTTCAGTAAATTCACCAGCAATAACCCGCTGGTCAGATCGCCAACGCCGACGGGCTGACGATCAAACTCAATCAGGGGACGGCTAATGTGCCAGGCATCCGTCGGCGTCACCAGCAGCATTTCAAAACTGTCATCACGATAAGCCGCGCGGCTCAGGTGTTTAACCAGTACGATTTTCGGTCCTTGCGCGCACAAGGCTCTCGCCGTTTCCACGGCTTCCTGTACATTATGTACCGCATGGCCGCTGAGCTGCTCTAATTCGGGTAAATTCGGCGCAATCACATCCGCCGCCTGCAAGGACTGACGGCAATGAAAGTCCGATACCCCCGGCGCGACGATACAGCCTTTCTCCGGCGATCCCATAACCGGATCGCAGAAATACAGCGCCTGCGGGTTCGCCGCTTTAACCTGACGAACGATGCCCAAAATATGTTCGCCCTGTTCAGGCGAGCCGATATAACCGCTCAGCACCGCATCGCAGCTGTTCAATTTACCGATATCCGCAATCCCCTGCACAATCTCGGTCAAATGCGCGGCCGGCATGACGCATCCCGTCCAGTGACCGTACTGCGTATGGTTGGAAAACTGAACCGTATTCAGCGGCCAAACGTTTGCGCCCATCCGCCGCATGGGAAACTCCGCCGCGCTATTCCCCGCGTGTCCAAAAACAACATGTGACTGAATGGATAGTATATTTTTCATTAGATATGACTCAAATCCTTGCCGGCGCAGTTGCGCGTCAATAACCGCTAAACGAAACAGGGCGCTGGCGCGCCCTGCATATCTGAACTTAGGCTTTCCAGCAAATCAGGCAGTAGTGCTTTTTACCCCGACGCAGCAGGGTGTAACGCCCGAACAGGCGATCGCCGTCGCTAAAGGTATATTCCGCGTTGGCCTGTTTTTCACCGTTGACCGTCACCGCGTTGGAGGAAATCATGGTGCGGGCCTGGCCCCGTGACGGCACCAGCTCCGCGCTGACCAGCGCCTGCTGCAAGTCCGCGTTTCGCTCCAGCTCCACCATCGGCACGCCATCCTGCGCCAATTGGGCGAAATCATCCTCGGTCATAGCCTGCAATGAACCGGAGAACAGGCTCTGCGTAATGCGGCGAGCCGCGGCCAATCCCGCTTCGCCGTGAACCATACGGGTCACTTCCTCAGCCAGCACATATTGGGCGCGCGGCGCCTTGCCGCTGTTTTTATCCTCGTCTTCCAGCGCGTCAATCTCGTCCAGACTCAGGAACGTGAAGAATTTCAGGAAGCGGTAAACGTCGGCATCCGCGGTATTAATCCAGAACTGATAGAACTTGTAAGGACTGGTTTTACTGGCATCCAGCCAGATTGCCCCGCCTTCGGTTTTACCGAATTTAGTGCCGTCGGACTTGGTGATCAGCGGCACGGTCATACCGTAAACCTGCTTCTGGTTCATTCTGCGGGTTAAATCAATACCCGAGGTAATGTTGCCCCACTGATCGGAACCGCCGATTTGCAGTTCGACATTATGCTGTTTGTTCAGGCAGGTGAAATCATAACCCTGCAACAGGTTGTATGAAAATTCGGTGAAGGAGATGCCGACATCGTCACGGTTCAGACG
Organism: Brenneria sp. g21c3; assembly: GCF_040240345.1. Lineage (NCBI taxonomy): Bacteria > Pseudomonadati > Pseudomonadota > Gammaproteobacteria > Enterobacterales > Pectobacteriaceae > Brenneria > Brenneria sp. g21c3. The sequence continues at coordinate 76,585 of NZ_JBEIAB010000012.1, forward strand.
CTGCTTAACCGCTTCCTTATTAATCATCTGGTTAACAGAGAAGTGCTTGCCGATGTCACGCAGGAATGTCAGCACATTCATTTCACCGAACCAATCATAGTTGTTGGCGGCGACGGCGCTGTTTTCACCACAGTTAAAATCGAGGAAGGGCGAAACCTGACGACGGATCTTCTCAACCCATTCCTTGACGGTGTCGGTGGTGTTCAGTTTACGTTCCGTCGCCTTGAAGCTGGGATCGCCAATCAGACCGGTGGCACCCCCGACCAACGCCACAGGCTTATGCCCCTCAAGCTGGAAACGTTTCAGGCAAAGCAGCGGAACCAGATGCCCCAAATGCAAGCTGTCAGCGGTGGGATCGAAACCGCAATACAAAGCAATTGGCCCTTGCGCCAGTCGCTCCGCTAACGCTTCCTCATCCGTCACCTGGGCGATCAAGCCCCGCTCTTGCAATTGTTTAACCAGGTTACTACTCGCCATCGATAACTCCATTTGTATGCAAAATATCGTGTTATATGCAAGGCAAGCTAACTTGCAGTTGCACTTAAAATTGTTTTGTACCCGTCATCTTGGCGATTGCAGCATGGTTGTCCGCAACGCAGATGGCGCGAAATGACATAGGATAAAGCGCTCACCGCGGGAGCGCCAGAGTTTAACGAGGATAATTCAAGATTAGGGCGCTAAACGATCAACTTGCCAGCCGTCGCCCTGTCGTTGGTAGAAAAACCGGTCATGCAGGCGGTGTTCCCCGCCCTGCCAGAATTCCATGGAGTCGATGGCGACGCGAAAACCGCCCCAGAAACTCGGCAGCGGCACCTCGCCGCTTTGGAATTTCTGTTTTAGCTCGAGAAATTTGCTTTCCAGAATGCCCCGGGTCGAAATACGACTCGACTGTTTGGAAACCCAGGCGCCGATCTGGCTGTCTTTCGGCCGGCTATGAAAATACTTCAGCACATCCAACGCGGGCAGCTTTTCGGCTCGTCCCGATACCATCACCTGCCGATCCAGCATATGCCAGGGAAACAGCAGGCTGATTTTCGGATTATGCATCAGATGCCGCGCCTTACGACTGCCCATATTGGTGTAAAACACCATGCCTTTTTCATCATAATGTTTTAACAGCACAATGCGCTGATACGGCTGGCCCTGTTCATCCACGGTCGCGACCGACATGGCCGTCGGATCCGCCAGTTTCGCTTCGCAAGCCTGTTTAAGCCAGCGCTCAAACAAATCCAGCGGATTATCCGTCAGGTCGCTGCGGCGCAGTCCTCCACGGGTATACTCGCGGCGCAGATCGGCGATATCGGTTTCCTGCAAGGGAGGGGTCATATTTGAAGGGGTGCTTTCCTGTGTCATAGTGTCATGATGTCCTGCGGTGGCGATAACGAGTCCGAAAAGAAAGAGAATGATATTATTCTGCTCCCCTCCCTGGAAAATCTCAATCAACGGCGACGCGAATAACCCATTGTCAGGTCAGCGACAATTCATGCGCCAGCGAGGAAAGTCATGGGCTGAAACCCGGTCGCCCTCACGCCAGAGCGGCCCTAGCGCAAAATACAATCATCCACAATCACCCGCTCCCCGCGCTGAATAAAAGCTCGGTCGCCTTTGCTCCAGAAGGTATAGGCGCCATCGCTGTATTTCGCCCCTGAAGCGGAAACCGTCTGCGGCAAAACATGGCGATCGCCATCAAGAAGAAAACTGACCTGAGAGGACGATTTGCCGTCCTGTTGCATCGTTACCGTAAGCGGCATCGTGCCGCACTGGTAAGACAAGATTTTAACCGGCTGTTGATGACTGAAATAACCGCAGCCGCTTAATAACAGCGCCGCCCCTGCCAGCAGTGGTTTCATTATTTTTCTCCCGTTGTTCCGATATCCGCGAAATCCGCTTCGCCTGACTCGCGTCATACCCTTCCCTGACATCAGTTTAACAACGGGTTGATTAATCAAATGTAAGTAAAATCCGATTAGTCCGTTATTACCGGATAGATAGCGCCCAGCACGGTCTCCTGGCTCGCCCCCGTTACCGACGGCAAATTCCCCGGTAAACCGGACAGCGTACGCGCCGCCAACCAGGCGAAAGCCAATGCTTCCATGTCATCGCCGCTGACGCCGAACTCATCCGTCGTGCTGACCTCAATACCCGGCAGCAATGCCGAAAGTCGCGACATGATCAGCGGGTTGCGCGCGCCGCCGCCGCATACCAGCAAACGTTCGCAGCCGCCGATTAACAGCACCTGATCGGCGATGCTGCGCGCCGTCAGCTCAACCAGCGTCGCCTGCACATCCTGCGGCGCTATCGAAGGCAGGCCGGCCAGCATGTTCTCCAACCAAGCCAGGTTAAAATATTCACGCCCGGTGCTTTTCGGCGCGCGCTGCGAGAAATAGGGATCGGCCAGCATACGGCGCAACAGCGGCGGATTCACCTGCCCGGATAGCGCCCATTGGGCATCCCGATCATAGGGTTGGGCGCAATGACGCCAAATCCAGGCGTCAGATAACATGTTGCCTGGTCCGGTATCATAGCCGCGCGGCACGACGCCCGGCACCAACAGCGACAAATTGGCGATGCCGCCGATGTTAAGCACGATGCGCCGCTCAACCGGATGCAGCAATAACGCATGGTGAAATGCCGGCACCAAAGGCGCGCCCTGCCCGCCATAAGCCAGATCGCGGCGGCGAAAATCCCCCACGGTGGTAATCCCGGTCATCGCCGCAACACGATTGTTATCGCCAATCTGTAGCGTACAAGGCGCCTCGCCATTCGGCTCATGCCAGACGGTCTGCCCGTGGCAGCCGATCGCCGTGATATCGCGCGCGCTCAGTCCCGTTTCTTTCAGCAACGCCAGAACCGCTTGCGCGAACAGTATGCCCAATTGCGTATCTAAACGCCCGAATGCGGACAGCGTGACCTTCTGTCCCTGGCACATGCCCAGTACGGCCTGTTTGATTGCTTGCGGTATCGGGTGACTGTAGCTGGCCTGCTGCGCAACCGTATGATCATCAATCGCCGCCATCACCACATCAATACCGTCGAGGCTGGTGCCTGACATTACGCCAATGTATCTGCCTGATCTCATCTCACGACCTTTTCCGCTGAGGGATAAATAATACGGTCACCTGAAAAGCCGACCAAAATCAAAATAGCATTTTAAGGCACTGAAATATTATATTTTTTGTGTTTTGTTATCGCGGTTGTCATTTTGTTAAAATATGACCCGTGGTTGCGATTTAAACAAATCCGCTTCTCTGTTTATGGTCTATGTAAGAACACTATTATATTCTGCAAAAAAGAGTAAAAAGAGTGGAATGGAACGTCAAGCCAGACCATACTTTATAGGTATATATTCGTCGGCCGAGGGTGAACCAACCCGACATATCGCCATTACAGGAGTGTTAATTATGATGAAGCGTTTGCTTGTGGTTACGCTAGCGGGTGTCACACTGGCTGGCTGCGCCAATACCAGTACGCTTTCAGGAGATGTTTACAGTGCCTCCGAAGCCAAACAGGTCCAGACCGTTACCTACGGTACGATTGTTTCAACGCGTCCGGTACAGATTCAGGCGGGTGAGGATTCCAACGTGATTGGCGCGCTGGGCGGCGCGGTTCTGGGGGGATTCCTGGGTAATACCATCGGCGGGGGCAGCGGTCGCGGACTGGCGACGGCGGCGGGCGCCGTTGCGGGCGGCGTCGCGGGTCAAAGCGCGACGGGCGCGCTAAATCGGACTCAGGGTGTCGAGCTGGAAATTCGCCGGGATGACGGCACCACCATCATGGTCGTGCAAAAACAAGGCGACACGAAATTCAGCGCCGGCCAACGTGTGGCGATGGCGAACAACGGCCGCAGCATTACGGTCTCCCCACGCTGATACGTAATAATAATCACCACCCGCGCGGTGGTGATTACTATCAATAATCAGACCTCTTCCCCAATAGCCATCAGCCATCAACTGAATAATAATACTGGGATTTATTATTTTGCCTCAACGCGACCCAGGTCGCCGTCAAGGTTGACTCTCTGTCGTCTGGCTCTCATGTAATGCCAGTATATTGTGCTCCAGGCGCGAGATCAGCAAAGCTAATTCATCGACCTGCTCCGGCGTAATGCCGAATAGAATTTCGTTGCGCGTATGGTTAATTACGCCATTGACCGCTTTCATTATCGGCTCTGCCGCATCGGTAAGCACGATGCGCTTTGCGCGCCTGTCGTGTGAGCATATGTGCCTGGTAATCAATCCCTTATCTTCCAGTTGATCCAATGTTCGGACTAATGACGGCTGCTCGATCCCTATAGCTTTAGCCAGCTGAATCTGTGATTGTCCCGGCGGGAGGTGATAGATGTAGTGTAGAGTCACCCAATGCGTCTGCGTCAATTCCAGTGGTTTTAACCGATGATCAATCAAGGCACGCCACACGCGCACTAGACGAGCTAAATCAGATCCTAATGGCAATTCCATAAACTCTCCTTATAATTAGCATGCTAAGTTATATCCCTGGATTGCAATCAATTCTGATTTATAAAAAATAGAAAAGTGTCTTTTATTATTTTGAAAAAAAGGATTCTACCAAATTAAATTCTTTTAAAAATGATCTTAATACTTATTTTATTCAGCCAACGTTAAAATAAAGTCGGCTGTTGAGGTTCTACCGGCTGCGTTGTCTTCTCCATACGCTGCTGACGCCTCATTCTTTGCCTGCACAAGCGTAGGACATCCTGTTTCTGCGCATCGCTCATTTGCCCCCAGGTAAAGCGCTCGTTTCGGCTGCGAAAACAACCACGGCAAAAGCCGCGATCGTCAGCCTGACAAACGCCACGACATGGGTTAGGAACAGCAAAGAGTTCAAGTTGCTCAGGCACTGTACCTCCGTCTAGCTCTGTTTATTGAAGCCTTGTTCTTCCCCGCTGGCAAGCCTTTGCTAAAGCGAACGACAAAAATATCAGCTAATCTTTGTAATTTCAGATGATTCTCCTGCGCTATCCGCTAATGTCTCCTTATAGATTTGTCTATTTTTAATCCACTGGGGTCAAATTCGCTCATGTTTACACCCATTCGGCATCAAAACCTACTGGCGTGACCGCGCGGCCAATAACTTGGACTCGCTATAAGCGCAACGTTATAATTACATTCTGACAGATTTTTTCACCCGGTTTGCAGTCAACCACAGTAGCCAATGAGGAAATTGAAATTATGCGCTTACTTCACACCATGCTGCGTGTTGGTAATTTACAACGCTCTATCGATTTTTATACCAACGTATTGGGTATGCGTCTGCTGCGTACCAGCGAAAATACCGAATATAAATATACGCTGGCTTTCGTCGGTTATACCGAAGAAAGCGAAGGCGCCGTCATAGAATTAACTTATAACTGGGGAGTGGAGAGTTACGATTTAGGCAACGCCTATGGCCATATCGCGCTGGCCGTGGAGGATGTCGCCGCAACCTGCGAGAGCATTCGCCAGGCGGGCGGCAACGTGACCCGCGAGGCAGGGCCGGTAAAAGGCGGCACCACCATCATTGCATTCGTTGAGGATCCGGATGGTTATAAAATCGAACTGATTGAAAAATCACAGTCCGGTCAGGGGCTTGGTCATTAATGTGCTTCGGGCGGCCTGATTGATGCCGTTAGCGCAAAGATCAGGAGAAAGATGGTGAGAGATTCCACCGCGGCGCCTCTCACCGCGGATGCGGGAAGCGGCGGCTTTTCTCCGCTTACTGCATCTCCCGCCAAAATTTGCCATAATACGCGCTGCATTTTGCTAAAGATTAAGAGACTAATGGCTGATAAAAATGACCTGAACGCCCTGAGTGGTCGTTTCCGTGGGTTTTATCCGGTGGTGATAGATGTCGAGACCGCCGGGTTTAATGCTAAAACCGATGCCTTACTGGAAGTTGCGGCAATAACATTAAAAATGGACGCTGATGGTTGGTTACAGCCAGATGAAACTCTACATTTTCATATTGAGCCGTTCGAAGGCGCCATATTGGAGCCCGCCGCGCTGGCGTTTAACGGTATTGACCCCAGCAATCCGCTGCGCGGCGCGGTCAGCGAATACGAAGCGCTGCATGAAATTTTCAAAGTGGTGCGCAAGGGCTTAAAAGATCAGGGATGTAACCGCGCCATCATCGTGGCGCATAACGCGACGTTTGATCACAGCTTTATGATGGCCGCAGCCGAACGTTGCAGCCTGAAGCGCAATCCTTTCCATCCTTTCGCCACTTTCGATACCGCCGCGCTGAGTGGTCTGGTATTGGGCCAAACCGTGCTGGCCAAAGCCTGTATCACCGCGGGCATCGATTTTGACTCCAGTCAGGCGCACTCCGCGCTTTACGATACCAACCAGACGGCGCTGCTTTTTTGTGAGTTGGTCAACCGTTGGAAACGCATGGGCGGCTGGCCTATCGTTTTTAATGAAAATCAATTAGAGAAAACGTCCACCGCGGACTAAGCCGAACGCGCAAAAAAAAGGGTGACTTTCGCCACCCTCTTTATTTCTCTTGCAGAAAACGGTTATCCGCTACGCGTCGGATTATTCCTGCCCTTCCTGCTGGGATTTGTATTTATCCGCCGTTTCTTTGATCAACTGCTGCAATTCGCCACGCTGATACATTTCAATAACGATATCACAGCCGCCGACCAATTCGCCGTCGACCCACAGTTGGGGGAATGTCGGCCAGTTGGCATATTTCGGCAGTTCGGCGCGGATATCCGGATTCTGTAGGATATCGACATAGGCAAAACGTTCGCCACAAGCAGACAACGCCTGTACCGCCTGAGCGGAAAATCCGCAGCTAGGCAATTTAGGTGAACCTTTCATATACAGCAGGATCGGGTTTTCAGCGATCTGGCGCTGAATTTTTTCAATTGTCGTTGTCGTCATTCTCTTGCTTCCTTAAACCTTTAGGATGGCTAACGTCATGTTCATTAACCACGAGCATCTATCAGATGAGCCACTACAGCGCCATCCACTCAATGATATTGTACCGATGGCGGCGACCACAAAAAAACGCTATTTTTTGTGTGGGTATGCCTTTACCCTATCACAAACGACAAATGATGAAACTCACAGTAGAAATCGATGACAAATCGAGCAGGGCAAAACCCCCCATTAACTTTTTTTCACTATTCTGTTCGAATAAAGAGGCCGCGCCCACTTTTTTATCATGTGGTTTTCGGGAATACTGTGCGCACTCAGTGAGTTAATAACGATGAACGACCACGGCTATCATGCGCTTGTTTATTACCCTTTTTATCCTGTTTTTCAGTAACCTATTCCTGAATATCGCCCAGGCGGCGCCGCATACGCCGAATTTACCGTCACGAAAGGCCAACGTAAACATTGAGGACGATCACAAAAAAAATCCGCAGGCGAAGAAAAATAACCAGAAAGCGTCCGGCGCGGCAAAAGTAAAAAAAACCAAAACGGATAGCGGCAAAACAAACGCCGCCACGAAAAAAGTTAAAGTCATCCACCTCGCCAGGCACAAACAGGCGCCGACCCCATCGCGCACGAAAAGCGACACGCCGGCGTTAGTCAGGAAAAATCTCAAAAAATTGCATTTGGCAAATGAAGCCCGTTATGCCTCCTCGCGCGCCAAAGTAAAAGTTGGTGTAAACGGCGACGGAACGGAAAAAGCGTTAACGCTGAGCGAGGCGCATAAGAAACGTTATCAGCACGCCAAATTAACCGCGATGAATAAGCTGATGGACCAAGTGGGTAAACCCTATCATTGGGGCGGCGCATCGCCCTTTACCGGATTCGACTGTAGCGGATTGGTTTATTACGCCTACAAGGACGTGGTAAAAATCCCCATCCCCCGCACCGCCAATGAGATGTACCATTTGCGCGACGCGGCCCCGATCAAGAAAAGCGAACTGGAAAGCGGCGATTTGGTTTTCTTCCGCATCAATAACCGCGGCGCGGCCGACCATGTCGGCGTGTATGTAGGTAACGGGAAATTCATTCAGTCGCCGCGTACCGGCTCAGATATTCGCATCAGCAAACTGAGCGAAGATTACTGGCAGGATCATTATGTCGGCGCGCGTCGCGTCGTCACCCCGCAAACCATTCGCTAAGCCGCAACGACGAAACGATCAGAAGGAAATCGGGCGCGTTTTCCGTTGAAAACGCGCCCGATCGGATGGCGAAAACGAACGCTTGGTTTCAATTAATTCAATACGGCGGCAAAACTAAATACGACAACCAGCAACAGCGCCCCAACGGTGGCCAGCAGCGAAATCTTCAGGTCGGCATCCATCGGTATCTCCTTTGCGTATAAGAATTATCAGAAGAAAATATTGACCCTCTTTAGCGCCTTGCATTCAACATCGGGCTAAAGCGGCATCTTGTATAACAATAGCCGCTGTTGCCGGGTTTGCCCGAAAAAACTGAGGGCGGCGTATCACTAATAATATAAATTACTGCTTTCACTTTTCTGTCAAATCGGACAAAATTCGCTGTTTGACGACACGCCGCGTATTGGTCGAGAAAGTCCGCCTTGCCCCTTCAGGTATAACATTCGGCATTCTCCTTCTAAAATTCTGTTTTTTTATCTGGAAAGAGAACGTTAAACGCAGGCAAACGATTAACAATATATATACGACTGTAATGAGTCGGTTAGGAGTCACTTTTACATGGCAACGATCAAAGATGTGGCAAAGCGCGCAGGCGTTTCGACCACAACCGTATCGCATGTGATAAATAAAACACGTTTCGTCGCCGAAGAAACCAAAGCCGCCGTCAGGGCCGCCATCAAAGAATTACACTATTCGCCCAGCGCCGTGGCCCGCAGTCTTAAAGTGAATAATACAAGGACTATCGGTCTGTTGGCGACCTCCAGCGAAGCGCCCTACTTTGCGGAAATCATTGAAGCCGTTGAAAACGGTTGCTACGCCAAAGGCTATACGATGATTTTGTGTAATTCGCATAACGACATCGATAAACAGCGCGCCTACCTTTCCATGCTGGCGCAAAAGCGCGTCGACGGATTGCTGGTGATGTGCGCGGAATATCCGCCCGAACTCCTTGCCATGCTGGAAGACTATCGCAGTATTCCGATGGTGGTGATGGATTGGGGACAGGCTCACAGCGATTTTACCGACACCATTATTGATAACGCGTTTGAAGGCGGTTATATGGCGGGCCGTTATCTTATCGAACGCGGTCACCGGGAAATCGGCGCCATTCATGGCATTCTTGAGCGCAATACCGGCAGCGGACGCTATCTTGGCTTTTTAAAAGCGCTGCACGACGCCGATATTCAGATTCACGATGAATGGATCGTACGGGGCGACTTTGAACCCGAATCCGGCTATAAGGCGATGCACCAGATTCTGGCGCAGAAACATCGTCCCACGGCGGTTTTCTGCGGCGGGGATATTATGGCCATGGGCGCTATCTGCGCGGCGGACGAACTGGGGCTACACGTTCCCCAGGATATCTCGGTCATTGGCTACGACAATGTTCGTCATGCCCGTTTTTTCACCCCGGCGCTGACCACCATCCACCAGCCGAAAGAACGGTTGGGACAATCGGCCTTATCGATGCTTTTGGACCGAATTACCAGTAAGCGCGAAGACGCCCAGGTTATTGAGGTTCATCCTTCGCTGATAGAACGTCGTTCCGTCGCCGATGGCCCATTCCGCGATTACCGGCGTTATTCCTGAGCACCCACGCATTTATCTGCCGCTATACCCTCTAGCCGCTACGCTGCTTCAGCCAATTTATGCTTGTACCCTGGCTGAAGCAGTCCTAAACTGATCAGCAATTCGACGACAACAACCATATTAATCTCTTTATTCACTATCCTTATATAGTGTGAGCGCATATTGGATGTGCGCGTTTATTTTAAGGATGAGTGCCTCTACGTATTTGCGTACCGGCTTTTTCTCTTCATTTTCCTCTTGTTATTCAGAGGGTAGACGATGGGTGATACCCACCGATGCCGATAATGGGTAAAAAATTGTCTATGCTTTCCTTGCAGTTTTCACCGTGAGCGGCAAGGTAGGGAGAAATTATGAGTTCATCGTGTATAGAGGATGTAGAAGGACTGGAGAGCCATGGCAACTCCTGGTTTCAAATTGTGCGTGAAATGCTGGACATGGCCGATATCAAAATCAACGGCTCCCGCCCTTTTGATATAAAGATTAAAAATCCCGATTTTTTCAAACGCGTGTTGCGTGAAGGCTCATTAGGATTGGGTGAAAGCTACATGGACGGATGGTGGGAATGCGAACGACTGGATATGTTCTTTCACCGCATATTACGCGCCGGTCTGGATAAAAAAGTCCCCCATCATATGAAAGACATTTTGCGCGTTGCCGCCGCAAGACTGATCAATCTGCAATCCAAAAGACGCGCCTGGATTGTCGGCAAAGAGCACTACGATTTGGGCAACGACCTGTTTTCGCTGATGCTGGATCCTTACATGCAATACTCCTGCGGCTACTGGAAACAGGCGACCACTCTGGAGCAGGCGCAGGAAGACAAGCTGCAAATGATCTGCGAAAAACTCCAGTTGCAACCAGGAATGAAGCTATTGGACATTGGCTGCGGTTGGGGCGGACTATCCGAATTCGCCGCACGTCGTTATGGCGTGTCCGTCATCGGCGTCACCATTTCCAAAGAACAGCAGAAACTGGCCCAGCAACGCTGTCAGGGTCTGGACGTCGAGATTTTATTACAGGACTATCGCGATTTGGATTTGCAATTCGATCGGGTGGTGTCCGTCGGCATGTTTGAACACGTGGGTCCCAAGAATTACAAGACCTATTTTCAGGTCGTTAATAAGAACCTTAAGTCCGACGGATTATTTTTACTGCACACCATCGGCGCGCAAAAAACCGACTCTAAAGTCGATCCCTGGATTGATAAATACATATTCCCCAACGGTTGCATTCCCTCCGTCCAGCATATCGCGCGCGCCAGCGAACCCTATATGGTGATGGAAGACTGGCACAATTTCGGCGCCGATTATGATCGCACGCTGATGGCCTGGTTCGAGCGTTTCCAGCAGCATTGGCCCGCGCTTGCCGACCGTTACTCCGCGCGTTTCCGCCGGATGTTCAGCTACTACCTGAATGCCTGCGCCGGCGCGTTCCGCGCGCGGGATATTCAGCTCTGGCAGGTACTTTTCAGTAAGGAAGGCGTTGAAGGCGGGATACGCGTTCCGCGTTAATCGTTTGGCCCTCGAACCGCCCGCGCAATACGCCGAGCGGTTTTTTGTTGAGCGCTTATTCTTCGCTGGACGGCTCGCTAACTCCTCGGTCGGCCAATACCCGTTCTACCGTATCCACCACGGCCTGAGTTTGCGGGTCGATTTCGATATTCACCCGCTGCCCCAGTTTCTTTTGTCCCAGCGTGGTGCGATTTAGCGTTTCGGGGATCAGATGAACGCAGAAACGGCTGCGGGTGACGTCACCGACAGTCAGACTGATGCCGTCAATGCCGATAAAACCTTTATGCAACACATACTTCATCAGCGACTCGTCCGCCAGGCGGAACCAGATCTGATGGTTGTTCTCCGACACCAGGATCTTCACCACTTCCGCCGTGCAGATGATATGACCCGACATAACGTGTCCGCCGATCTCGTCGCCAAACTTGGCCGCCCGCTCAAGGTTAACGCTGTCGCCTTCGGTAATATCGCCCAGGTTGGTCAACCGCAGCGTTTCCTTCATCAGGTCAAAACTAACGCGATCGCCATTGACCGACGTTACCGTCAGACAACAACCATTGTTGGCCACCGAAGCGCCAGGCACCAAGCCCGGCAATAACTCAGGCGGCAATTGAAGAACGTGTGTGCGAAAATTGACTTTTTCATCAATAGACACCACCGGCGCGGTGCCTTGAACAATACCGGTAAACATACGGCTTGCCTCTCAAAGAATGCTGTAAAAGAAATGAGTGCTAAGCGATACGGGTAACAACTCATTGCTGATTAATATTCACCCAATAAATTCAAGGTGCGGGCAGACGACCATCGAACGAATGCCTAGACGCTTACGCAAATAAACGCCGCGGGTGAGCGAGAGCAGTCAATACACCGGCAACCTGAAAAACGGCGGGTATAAATGGCTATGATGCAGTTTGCCCCATATTAAGAGGAAAACCAAACCTGATTGCCATCGCCGGTTCGCATTTAAACCATTCTTGAACCTTTGATTAATTTATTTTCCCGCAAGCTGATTTACCTCCGGCAAGCCGTTACAATGAGGCGCTTATTGCTATTCGTGATAGCAGCGCGTTTTTTATCCACGTTTAATCATCCCGCTAAGTTCGTCAATTCAAGGTAGGTGTTTGTGCAGAAGTATCTGTCAGAAGCGCGTAAATTATCAGCGCTCGCGATCCCTGTCATCATCGCGCAAGTGTCCCAGACCTCCATGGGGGTGGTTGATACCATCATGGCAGGCGCATACAGCGCAACGGATATGGCGGCCGTCGCCGTCGGCACGTCAATCTGGCTACCGGCCATTCTTTTCGGGCATGGTCTGTTGATTGCGCTTATTCCGGTTGTGGCGCAGTTAAATGGATCAGGCCGCCGAGACCGTATCGCACATCAAATTCGACAATCTTTCTTTCTGGCATTGATCGTTTCCGTGCTGACCATGCTGGCCCTCCATCAAGGGGAGCGGATTATCCGACTGATGAATGACGACTCGCCAGAGCTGGTGGAAAAAGCCGTCGGCTATCTGCAAGCGCTCCTTTGGGGCGTGCCAGGCTATCTTTTTTATCAGGTTTTACGCGGTCAAAACGAAGGGCTGTCAAAAACCCTGCCCGGCATGATCATTGGTTTCATCGGCTTAGTAATCAACATACCGATCAACTATATCCTGATTCACGGTAAATTCGGTATGCCGGAGCTAGGTGGGGTCGGCTGTGGCGTCGCTACCGCTTCCGTTTACTGGATCATGTTTCTGCTGATGGCGGCCTATAGCAAAAGAGCCGTCTGGCTGCGCGACATCAAGCTACAGCAGCCCGGATTTAAACCCGACTGGCCGGTGCTGAAACGGCTATTCACCCTGGGTTTGCCCATCGCTTTGGCGCTGCTGTTTGAAGTGACGCTATTTGCCGTGGTGGCGCTACTGGTGTTGCCGCTTGGCGTGGTTGATGTCGCCGGTCACCAGATTGCGCTCAACTTCAGCTCGCTGATGTTCGTGCTGCCGCTTTCTATTGGTATCGCGACCACCATCCGTGTCGGCCATCGTCTGGGCGAAGGGTCGGTCGAGAATGCGCGAATCGCCTCCTATACCGGCATTATGTGCGGCGTGGCGCTGGCATTTTGCACCGCGATGTTCACCGGCCTGCTGCGCGAACCGATCGCCCGGCTGTACAATCAGGAGCCCGCGGTTGTGGCAATGGCGTCGCAACTCATGTTGCTGGCCGCCGTCTATCAAATATCGGATGCCATACAGGTTATCGGCAGCGGCGTGCTGCGCGGTTATAAAGATACCCGCTCGATCTTCTATATCACCTTCGTCTCCTACTGGGTACTGGGGCTTCCCGGCGGCTACCTGCTGGCGTTGACCGATTATCTCGTTCCCCGCATGGGGCCGGCGGGATTCTGGTGCGGGTTCATCATCGGCTTAACCGCCTCCGCCATCATGATGGTCGCACGCATTCGTTTTCTTCAGCGCCAGCCGGCCGCGCTGATTTTAGCGCGATCAGCGCATTGATATCGCGCTGGCGCACGCCACGGACGGCGAAAACGGATGAAAAAAACAGCGGAATGCATAGAAGCGCAGCAATCGCACCGTACAGGGCCACAAATTTGCATTTTCCCCCTTGCCAGCGACAAGAGCGACCGTTAATATTCGTTCCCGTTGTCAGGCAGACAGCAAGTTTTAAAAACTTTTCCTGAATGCGTTCTTAGCTCAGTTGGTTAGAGCACCACCTTGACATGGTGGGGGTCGATGGTTCGAGTCCATTAGAACGCACCATTTATTGTTTCAAAAATGCCTACAGGTCTTTGAAATAACAGATAAAACCACCCTTTCGCATTTCAGCGGTTTCCTATTTATTTTCAATCAGCACAGATACCCGACTTCCAGCAAACATCTCCTTCAAGGCGCCACTTAGTGAAACTAATTCACCACTCAATTCTTCGGCTTTAATAAATGCTTGAAATGATAAAAATCAAGTAAACATATTTATATCATCAAGGGCATCTTCAGCTATTGATGCCAATGTTTTATTAGTGCTATTCATCTTTTCCTTCAAAAACGGAATAACAATTTCCTTACTAATTCGCCCATTGATTCTTGCTATGTGACCTAAGCAAGTCAATGCCAACCCACTAACATCTTCCTTTGGGTTATTAGCCATCTCCATGACTTTCTTTTCAGCCCATTCAACATCATTGATGTTGTGAGCGATATAGAGAAGCGCCTCCGATATCTTAGCAATATCATTAGATTTGAGCTGCGCTTCTAAATGAGATTTACTATCCACAAGCTTTTCCTTTTGACGAAATCAGCATCAACCAGCAAGAGGCCGTGCAAACAGCACATTACTGCCGACATGTTTTGGATGTAATTGTCATGAATCAATTCAATCAATTCAATCAATTCAATCAATTCAATCAATTCAATCAATTCAATCAATTCAATCACCGGTATTTTTCATCAAGTCTCATTTCAGCAATTAAAGTTTTCCCATCAGCTTGCCGATAGTAGATTAAAGTTTAATCAATACCATCGGAGAACGATATGGAAATCAATTCATTGAGTACATCAATAGCGACTTGGCAGAGCAGACTGGCTGCTGCCGGACAATCTGCCGACAAGCTTCAGCCTACGGTGCTGGAAGACAGCAGCGTGGCCAGCGCAACCATGGACGCCGAACGCCCCTCGGTAAAAGACACGTCTGTGCCGGCCGACCCAGGCAACTTTGATGTCTATCAGAAGGTCTCCAGGCCCGGGGCCGGCACTGTTGTTTACCGGCCGACCTCTGAGATTAGTAAAGATCTGGCAAATGCATTCGATGCTTTGACCGCGAGCTATGCTTCTTTTCAGAAAGAATTCGCCACCACTAATCCACAGTTAGCCGAGAAATCATTTGGCTTCAGTGTGGGGGAGAACGGTCGGCTTGTAGTCATCGACTCGCAAGGCACCTTGGATACGGCTCAGACAAAACTGGTGGAACAGTCATTAAATGCATCCAGTGCGTTGGTAAGCGCTGCCAATAAAGTTGCGCAGTTGCAAATGGAATACGTCGAAGCCAGCCCCGTCTATAGCTATGGGAAATTCCATCTGGACCTGGACAACTATGCCCAAACCATCGATCTCGGCCGTGCACTCGGCGTCGGCGTGAAAGACGGCCAAGAGAGGCAGAACAGCCATTGGGACGTTCAATTGTGGCAGAAAGGAGAGAAACGTTACGATGGCTGGGAAAAACTAGTGGATGGGAAGTGGGTTGCCGCGCCGGAATACCAACCTCAGAACATGACTACATATGCTTGAAAGCGGTGCCGGGCGCCACGGACGGCGCATCTTTTGCCGGCGCCGTACCCCGGGGATTGCCAACTATCTTGGGCTATGGAGATGCCGCCTATTCGCGCGGCGTACGCACCAACGATCACCTGGCCGCCATGACTGTAGCGGTCACCGACCACGACGAGTTTGCGGGTTATGGCATCTCACCCTCGCCACCTGGAACATGAGCAAGGAAGGGATTCTTACCGCGACGCTTCGTGTTTTCTTCCTTGCTTGCCGCATCCGGAGGGCTGACCATCACAATACCGGCGTAACCATCAGGCGTAAGGTTAACCGTAGCACTGGTGCGTCCGTCCTCGTAACCCCCCTGCACCGCCAGACCGATCTGGACGAGTGCTGAGCTGACGCCGGTATTGCCAAGACGTCGGCCGATGTCGTAACCCTCGTGCCTGTCGTCCAGATCGATGCCTTCACTATTGCCCTGCAAGGCCTGGGTGAGCGGGATCACCCATTCACGATCCTCGGTTGTATCGTAGAAGACCCGCGAAGGCTTGCCCGATTCCGGCAGCGTAGCCACCGATCGTTGCCAGCCTTCTCGCAATGCTGCAATCTGTGCGGTTCGCTTGAAAGGTTTGCCTTCCTTATCCGTTAGCGGCACCCGGACAGGGCGATGGATGTAACCCAGCAGAGGGGCGTCATCGAACTGCCTGACCTGCCAATCTGTCCAGCGCACAGGCAGATACGGGCTGGGCTTGAAGTCGCCGGGCCCCTTATTGCTGATTTGCTCCCACAGTTCAGGCAATTGAGCGATCCACCAGTCTGCTTTGGGAACACCCGGAGCGTAGGACATTTCGATGCCCTTCGCTTCCTGTTCCGCTTCGTATTGGTCGCCGAAAGCAGTGCGCTTCTCCCAGAAGAAGTTCCATAGCTTGATAATGTCGTACTGAGTGTCGTTCTTGTTGATGTTTTCGTCTACCTGGACGGCATAAGGACGAACCAGCTTATCCACTCTGTCACTACGTGACACGAGCAACGCCGTCATACTTTCTGCCACTAAAGGCACATGGACACCTTCTGGCCACGGAGGCATACCTGGCGTATTCCAAATCCGATAGCGAGTGCCCTCAGAATCGTTGCTAACCAGTAACACTTCAGGCACATCCGGATGTTCATCGAAAAATTTGAAAAGTCGTTCCAGGATTGGCTGCGCGCTCGCAGTATTTGCATCGTCCTGCCAGAGAAAGAGTGAAAGACCCAAACTTTCCTTCTGACGATAAAGGGCAATTCCAGACGCCATCGTGCCATCCTGGCGTGCCGTCGGTGGACCTATAATGATGACTGGGACAGGCCAGCGTTCTACTGCTTCCTTCGCAGCCGAACCAAATGAGTTGGAAGCGGCTAAAGTAGCTGATCCCATTCGTACGTTTGGATCGTAATAGGCAGGATCTTGAGGAAGAACCGATTTGAAAGGATCATCATCTTCGCGAATAGCCTGCCAAACTGTCTGCTAGTAGTCCCCTACCGCCAGGCCCAGCCCACGTACCTCAAGCACGAAACGCTCGTCATCGCCGGCAAGCATGGACTGCTTGGTATTAGCGGGAAAAGTCGATTTACCCTCTCCTGCAAGCGCAGATGACGCCTGTGCAGATGCTGAGACTGTGGGCATAGCACTTGCTGAAGCCACACTTCGAGCCTTCCACAACCAATGCCCGGAGAACGTCAACAATAGTAGACCTGTTATTACCAGCACGCCGTTTCGGATGTCTTTGTTCAAACCAACTGCCTCCAGACCGTTTGTATCCCACAACTGATAATACCCAAATACAACAAAGACACTCCACAATAAAGCAAGCATTATCCAAATTTTGACGTAAGACTAGACACTCGGCCGCAACACGCGAATCATTCGCTGGGCGCCTTTTCCGGCCTGCTGGATCTGGCGAAGATTACAGATAATAACTGATCGATAATAAAAAAGCCGGAAAAATGTTAGAGATCGCCCGCCGCCGGTTTTTTATAAAAGCACTAATGCTTTATTTATTTTTTCTTTCAATTCAACTAAATTATCAGCGTTACCGGAATATATTGGCGAATGCAAATCATAACCCTTAATTAATATGCCATGGAACTTATCATCAATTTCAAAACAGGGTATTAAACCGACATCTAATATATACTCTTCAGGGAATTCAACTTGCTTCGCATTCATATCCAATAATATTTATCTGTAATTTAACCTCATCGTTAAAAAACATCATTATTAAGCCCTCTTGGTTTAACTTCTCCTATCGCACTACATTCCGTCAGCCCCAGCGGATCGATCTACGTCAACGGATTCGGCTCATAAGCATACAGGCTCTGCCAGTGCTTTATAGTGCGTCACACGGTTGTGGTACTGGCAAAATTGCTCCTCGTCCAGCAGAATGATCGGTATCCAGCAGGGAATCTTTCTGTGCCAACAGTCGCCCGGCGGCATCGTAGTGATAGTGTGACGATAGGTAAACGGGTTGGCGTTGTGTTCCTCACTGCATAGAGATCTACTTGACAATACTTAGAACGGAGACACGACTCGTTTGAATAAGCGTATAATGTAAAATCCGGAAGAATTCCAGAGAACACTTCCAGCGTTATTACTTATCTCTTATTATGTAATCATCCGGTCCCCGCCACGAAATCTCTTTATATGTAAAGTTTATTTTCCCTTGTTCTTTTAAGTATTCCATTACTTGAGATGGAGCCCAACCTTGGCCATAAGAAAAAAAAGCACCAATACCAGCCAACTTTTCAATTAAAAATAATTGTCTTTCTTCATTTTCAATGAAAATGGAGTAAGAACCTCCGTTTCTGGAAAAACCGAGATTTAATAACTCTATATTATCTTTATCCTCATCGACTTCAACAACAATTCTGTTTGGATCTAAAATCGTCACTAACATTGTTTATTCCTATTTTCCTACAATAAAGCAGCTAAAACAGAACGTTACTACACTGTGGGATACGCCCCGCAAAACGGCAGGCCCAACGGCCGTCTGCCATCAACCTTAACAGCCGCTGGCTCGAAGAGCCAGGGTTTATCAAGCGGAATATATTCATCCTTTAATCCTAATATGTTATGAGTTCTTTTCAAATCCAGATCGTAATCTGAATTTAAGATAAACCAACCAAGCTGATATATTTCTTTCTGGCGACTATAAAAAGTGGGGGAATCTTCAGCGTGAATATAAAATTCATATATATCAGATGATTGATTTATACCCAATTTACTGAGTGCATTCTTATAATCTTCGGATACGTCATCAAACCACCATCCTTGATTCTTAAGATATTCTTTAACCTTCTGAGATAACATATTAACCTCTACACTTGGTTTTTAAGCTTCGCCTATGTAGTTCACTTTCATCCCGCTGTCGCCAGTAACTATCACGATCATTATTGAAGCTGTTTTCTATTCACAGGAATCGATTGCTTGCTGGTAAACAGTGTGCGCACTACCCGATGGAGCATGGAATACCGATGATGTAAAGAAGTTACTTAAACCTAACGAGTCGATTCACTTCAGCGGATTCGGAGCGTATGGTAATTGTTTAACCCATCAAGTGCCCTATCGGATCATAGGGATTATCTGGTACTCGCCGTACTTTTTAATGCGCCTAACTCGCTGATGCCAATGTTTTTTTAAAGCGCGCCCTTTACAACATTCACAGCATGTTAACCTAACAGTCCCGACGCGCACAGCAGCAGCGCCCGCCGCTGCACTCTCAGTCTGTTTCATACGGCAACAGGTCGCTTTCATAGTCCCGCCCGCCGTGCCAGATACCCAGCACCGTTAGGGTCTCTTTATCCTCCTCCACGATGAAGGCAATAACCGTTCTTTTACGGTAGTTCGTCACGCGCAACCCCGGCAGGATATCATCACGCTGATTTCCTCTCTCCGGAAACAGTTCAAGCGACTCACAGTAGTCAACCACGCTTTCCGTATAGCTGAGTGCCGTTTTTGGTGTCGCCGCTGCTGCGATATAGTGATACAACTCTGCCAGTTGCGCTTCCGCCTCTGGTGCGAACACCACCCTGTAAACCATTATTCCTCTCCGGTCGCCTTCTTGTGCTCGGCTTTCAGTCTGTTTCTGATGTCGTTACCGCTGAGGCTGTCCGTTTCACCGCGTTGCAGCGCATTCCATGCCGGTACAACCTGTTCCTGCAACCATTTCTCCACCGCATTATCACGTGCCAGCAGCGCCCGAAGCCCCTCCCGGATAACCTCGCTTTCCGACGCATACTCACCGCTGGCAACACGCGCTTTCACCTGCGCCGCCATCTCATTCGGCAGCGTGATACTCATCTGCTGTGTCGTTCTCATCGATAACCCCTTTCTTCCGCCAAGTAGGATTTAATCATACTCATTCTTTTCGCTCTTGTCAGGGTCTGCCCGGGTTGCTTTCTCCGTCGCTTGCGCTCCGCCGGGTGTGTTTTTCCATGCACCTTCTGTAAGTGGCCGATGGCGACCCGCGTGTGGACCTGCGTTGTCTCCAGCTTCTCATACCCCAAGATGGCCTGCATGTGTCTCGTGTCCGCGCCGTTTTCCAGCATCTGCGCCAGCGTCGCCTGTGACAGCCCTGTCCCTTTGTGGCTGATAAACAGGTGGCCGCCGTCATCGAGTTTCGCCAGTTCAGGCCGGCATGGAGCAGCAGGTTCGCCGCATCCATGCGCCGGATACCCGTACTCCACAGCACTTCCCGTATCGCCCGGTTGTTTACCATTTAAGTCTTGCCATATCTTTATTGCTGGTAAATCAGTGGGTTTAAGAGTAGTAACCTACCGCCATTCCAGCGTCATAGTGCAGCAAATCACGCACGCTACTGCCCGTCGACGAGAATATAGGCGGCGAGGGGTTCAGCCGGTTTCATTGCATCGCAGGAAATATTTTCTGACGTCCCCGCCCCGCTGCATTTTTTTGTCGGCCAATAAATCACGACAGCAACATAATCCTGGCAAAGCACAAACATAGATAGCGGCTTTCCCCCTCCCCCATGACACCATGAAATCTCTTTTTACGCCCGGCGTTCGCGTGCCGGTCATTTGTTTAAGAAAAAGGTAGTTGATAAATGGCGAGCTCTTTTTTTTCCATTCCTAAAGTCTATTTTGGCGAAGACTCGATCGGTACGTTGCGCAGACTAAACCATAAAAAAGTCGGGATCGTCACCGATAATTTTATGGCGACCTCAGGGAAGACTCGCTATTTGATCAATGAGATGCCCCACGCCTCGGTCTCTATTTTCAGCGACGTAAAACCCGACCCGAGCGTTGAAATCCTGCTGGCAGGCGCCGCACAATTTAAGTCCTTCAAACCGGACGTGATTATTGCGCTCGGCGGCGGTTCGTCGCTGGATGCCGCCAAAGGGATTAAGGTCACGCTGCAAGAGTATTTACCCGGTCACGCCATTGAACTTATCGCCATCCCGACCACGAGCGGTTCGGGGTCGGAAGTCACCGCCTATGCCATCATTTCCGACCCGCAAAATGGGCGCAAATATCCCCTTATCGCGGATGAACTGGTGCCGGATTGCGCCATTCTGGATCCTAATCTGGTGCTCTCCGTCCCCCTGCACGTCGCCGTCGATACCGGGATGGATGTGCTCACGCACGCCATTGAGGCGCTGGTCTCAACGGGGGCCAATGATTTTAGCAACGCACTCGCGGAAAAAGCTATCGCGCTGACCTGGCAGCACCTGCCGGAGATTTTCCGGGACGAGAAAAATGTTCAGGCTCGCGCCCATATGCACAATGCCTCCTGCATGGCGGGCATGGCGTTTAACTCCGCGGGGCTGGGACTGGTTCATGGTATGGCGCACGCTATCGGCGGCATGCTGCATATTGCTCACGGCAAAATTAACGCCATGCTGCTGCCGCTGATTATTGAATACAACGCTGAGCATTCCCCTTATGCGATGGCGCGCTACCTGAAATGCGCCGCCATTATGGGCATCCAGGCCGCGACCCCGCAGCAAACGCTGCACGCGTTGATAAACAGCATCCGCGAGATGAATCGCCATTTTGCCATCCCCGCCACCCTGACCGAACTGGGCAACAATCCGGCTGATTTCGAGTCCTTACGCAAACCTCTTATTGCGGCTGCGTTGGCGGATGGCTGTACGGCATCGAACCCCTGCCAGCCCGACGCCATTGATATAAACCGGCTCCTGACGCGCATCGCCGGATAAATCTGGACAAGATTGTCCTCAGCCGACCGGTCGGTCAAAAAAGTCCTGCGTAACGGCAAAAAGCGCAGCGCGGGACTGAATATGCTAAATCCGCTCCACTTCATCACTTATTCAGGTCGTTAATGTTATGAATGACAACCAACAGCAAGCCGAATTGATCACCAGACAAATTATTCAGGAGTTGGCGGCTCATGGCTCACGCGCCCTCTCCGGCGCGCTTCAAGCCCCGCAGACGCTGGATATTCCGGTCGGTATTTCCAACCGTCACGTGCATCTCAGCCGGGAAGATATGGACGTTCTGTTTGGCTACGGCTCCACGTTAACCCGAATGAAAGCGGTGAAACAACCGGGCCAGTATGCCGCGGAAGAAACCGTAACCCTGCGAGGCCCGAAAGGCGATCTGAGTAAAGTGCGGGTGCTCGGGCCATTGCGCAGCGCTACCCAGATTGAAATCTCCATCGCGGACGGCTTTGCGCTGGGCGTAAAAGCGCCGGTACGGATGTCCGGCGACTTACAGGACTCGCCGGGCATCGACATTATTGGGCCGTGTGGGCGAGTGACAAAGCATGGCGGAACGATTGTAGCCTGGCGTCATATCCACATTTCCCCTGACGAAGCGGAACAATTCTCCCTGCGTGATGGGATGGAAATCGATGTGCGCATCGACGGCCAGCGCGGCGGCATCCTTAGCCACGTGCTGGTACGCGTCAGCGCCGACGCCGTGCTGGAAATGCACATTGATGTGGAAGAGGCGAACGGATTCGGCTTGCGCAACGGCGACTGCGTAAGACGGGTGATAACGGAACGCCAATATGGCTGAAGGCGCGGAAATCAGGCGGTTGAGGGAACTGGCTGCGTTGGTGAAAAGCGGCGAATGCCGCCCCTGCGCCGGAGCGCTAAAGGTGGGTGTCGATCCGGGTACCGCCAATATCGCCTTGATTGCGCTGGATGAACAAAACAACCCCGTGGCGGGCGTCAGTCACCCTTCCCGCGCGGTGAAGGACGGCGTCGTGGTCGATTTTCTCGCCGCCAGCCGCGTGGTTATCGGCCTCAAAGACATTCTGGAGCAACGTCTCGGCAGAACGCTGCACGAAGCGGCGACGGCCATTCCGCCGGGGATCTCAGCAGGGAATACGAAGGTTATTGTCAATATGGTCGAAGCCGCGGGATTCGCCGTGACGCAAATTGTGGACGAACCCGTCGCCGCGGCGTTGGCAATGAACATTCGCGACGGCGCGGTAGTGGATGTGGGCGGCGGCACGACCGGCATTAGCATTCTACGCGGCGGTGAGGTCTGTTTTAGCGCAGATGAACCCACCGGCGGCAACCATATGACATTGGTGCTCTCAGGCGCGTTGAACATACCCATTGCCGAGGCGGAAGAGATGAAGAAATCGCCGGAACATGAAGATCAGGTCTTTGCGTTGGTGCGCCCGGTAGCGGAAAAAATGGCTTGCCTGACGGCCGGCTGGCTGGCGCGCTACCCGGCTGACGATGTCTATCTGGTCGGCGGCGCCAGCAGTTTCCGGCAATTTGCCGAGGTCTTCCGCAAGGCCACGGGTAAACGCGTCATCCAGGCGCCAGAGCCGTTGCTGGTCACGCCGCTTGGCATCGCCATGCACAGCCGCTGAGGAGCAACTTATGGATCAACAACGTTTATCGCAATGGCTGGACGCCAGCATTGATGAGCTGCTGGCGCGTCGACAACGGCGTCTGCAAACACACCGCGTAATGCGTGTGGTGTTAAGCGGCGAGGATCTCTCCACCCTGCCCGAGACGCTGGATTGTTTCACCGCGCTGAACCGCTGCGGTTATTTGCTGCTGCTGACCTTCTCGCATAGCGCCGCCGAGTCGTCGCTGCAAACAGCCTGCCTGCAAGGCCTTGTCCAACGCGGCATCGACGCATTATGCGATAACCGCGATCCCTGCCGCTCATCGGACGAATATTGCGGGCTTTACCTGCCGGCCTTGTCCAGCAACAGCATGAGCAAAATAGCGCTGGGGCTACGCGATAACCTGGTCTGCCGCTGGGCTTGCCATGCGCTCAGTCAGAATAAACAGGTCATCGTGACGCTCAACGCCGAATGCCGTGAATCATCGGCCTGCACATTGCCGCCGGCCTTTCAGGCTCGTCTTTCGCAGTACGCGCAAACCCTGATGGAATACGGCTTCACGGTCATTGGACACCCCGTCGCCGGCGACACCGTCATGCAATCGGCCGGCAGCGAAAAGGCGCTGATTACGCTCAGCGACGTGCGCCGGACGCCGGCCGGGCAACCCATTTATATTCGTCGCGGCACGCTTATCACGCCCGCGGCCCGGGATGAAATCCGGGATCGCGGCATTACCATCATTCAACCTCCGCGGAGGGAATATGTATCTGGCTAAAGTCACAGGGGCGCTGGTTTCGACCACCAAGCACGCCTCGCTTAACGGCGCAAAATTACTGATTGTCGCCCGTCTCGATGAACACTATCAGCCCACGGGCATGGCGCAAGTCGCCGTCGATTTTGTCGGCGCAGGCAATGGTGAAATTGTGATTATTACCACCGGCAGCTCGGCGCGGATGAGCAACAGCAAGGAACATTCGGTTATCGATGCGTCCGTTGTCGGCATCGTCGATTCGCTGGATTTCAACGGTCAGTAATCCGTCCGGGAGGAATATCATGCGTCACGATCTGCATACCGAACTTGACCGCCGCATCAGCAACGCCATTGCCCGTCAGTTATCGCCCCGGCGGATATCGCTGAGCCTGACGGACGCCGCCTCGCTGGCGCAATATGCCAGCGAGGCGGCGGATGACTGCAATGTTCCGATCGTTTTCAGTCTGGTGGATGCCTGCGGTCAGCAGCGCTACTTCTTCAGCATGGATAACGCCTTACTCATCAGCTATACGCTTGCCGGTCAAAAGGCCTGGACTGCCATCGCCTTGAAAAGGGCGACTCATGAGCTCGCGGCTGAAGTCCAGCCGGGCGCCAGCCTTTACGGTTTACAGCACGAACCGGGCATTTGCTGTTTCGGCGGCGGGCTGCCTTGCTGGTCCGATGGCGTACTGCTCGGGGCAATCGGCATCAGCGGCGGTACCGTTGAAGAAGATATTGCCATCGCCAACGCCGCGCTGGCGCGTTTTAGCCGCGAGCGCTTTCCTCTCACATCACACACCTGAAAGACTGGGGTCATCATGTCGTTAGCTTCACTGGTTCTGGTGATTAACTGCGGTTCATCATCACTTAAATTTTCAGTATTCCCGCGCAATGAGGACGCGCCGTTGCTGTCCGGTCTGGCGGAAAAACTGGGTCTGCAAGATGCCTGTATTACGTTTAAAGACGCGGCGGGCAACAAAACCACCGAGTTACTGAACGAAGCCAGTCATACCAGCGCGCTCAAAGCGCTCTTTACCCGGCTTGATAGTCTGGCCCTCCTGCCGCGCCTGTGCGCCATTGGACACCGCGTGGCGCATGGCGGCAGTGATTTTAAACAGTCGGTGTTGCTCACCCCTTCGGTTATCGCTCGCATACGGGAACTGTCCGCGCTGGCCCCTTTGCACAATCCAGCCAACCTGGTCGGCATTGAAGCGGCCATGTCGCTGCTGCCGACGCTGGCCCAGGTCGCCGTGTTTGATACGGCTTTTCACCAGACCCTGCCGC
Organism: Brenneria sp. g21c3; assembly: GCF_040240345.1. Taxonomy (NCBI): domain Bacteria; kingdom Pseudomonadati; phylum Pseudomonadota; class Gammaproteobacteria; order Enterobacterales; family Pectobacteriaceae; genus Brenneria; species Brenneria sp. g21c3. The sequence continues at coordinate 101,884 of NZ_JBEIAB010000012.1, forward strand.
CCGCAGCCTACACCTATGCCATCCCCCTGGAATATCAACAACAATATCAGGTCAGGCGCTATGGTTTTCACGGCACATCGCATCGTTTTATCGCCGCCGAGGCGGTCGCCCGCCTGAATCTTGACCCCAAAAACCACGGGATCCTGATTGCCCATCTGGGCAATGGATCGTCGGTATGCGCCGTCAAAAATGGCGAAAGCGTCGATACCTCAATGGGCATGACGCCGCTTGAGGGGCTGGTGATGGGAACACGCTGCGGCGATCTGGATTTCGGCGCCGCCGCCTATATCGCCCACACCACCGGGCAGACTCTCGACGCCCTGTACAAAATGGTGAATAACGAATCCGGGCTGCTGGGTCTTTCCGGCCTTTCCAGCGATTGCCGAACGTTGCAGGAAGCGCGCAGCAACGGCTGTTCGCGTGCGACCCTGGCCATCGACGTCATGGTTCACCGGCTCGCCCGCCATCTTGGCGCGCACCTCGCCTCCCTGCATCGCTTTGACGCCCTGATTTTTACCGGCGGCATCGGAGAGAATTCGGCGCTGGTGCGCGAGTTAACGGCCCAACGGCTGGCGGTGTTCGGCGTTCGGCTCGATACGGCGAAAAATGCGCACGTCTTCGCCGGTCGGGATGGGGTCATTTCATTGCCGGGTTCCCCTATCGTTGCCGTGATCCCCACCAACGAAGAAAAAATGATTGCGCAGGATGCGGCGGCGATTTCATCCGCGATGTCAGCGGTCGCCTGATGCGTCATCCCTGCTCTGAGGGAGGAATTTATTGTCCCGCTTCATAGCGAAAAACAAGAAAGTCTCTTTATCGGGCAAAACATTTTGTCCTTAGCGCAATAACATCGTAGTGCATGAATTAATAAGTAGATGGAGTTAACCCAGCGGGTTATTTCATTACTTGCTTTTACTCTTACCTGAAATATTGAGGTCATTATGCAACAAGAAGCATTAGGTATGGTTGAAACAAAAGGGCTGGTATCTGCAATTGAAGCGGCGGATACCATGGTTAAATCCGCAAATGTCACCCTGGTCGGATATGAAAAAATCGGCTCAGGGCTGGTGACAGTCATGGTTCGTGGTGATGTCGGCGCCGTTAAAGCAGCAACGGACGCGGGCTCCGCATCGGCAAGTAAAGTGGGTGAACTGGTATCCGTGCATGTTATTCCGCGCCCGCATATCGAAGTGGAAAAAATTCTGCCGAAAGCTGTCAGTTAATAAAGCCAGAGGATACTGACCATGAGAGATAATCTTGTTGAACAGATTATATCTGAAGTAATGAATAAACAGACTGATGTGAAAACAAATAAAAAAACGGCGGCCGATATCACTGGCTGCGGTTTAACTGAATTTGTCGGCACGGCCCTCGGACACACGATTGGGCTGGTTATCGCCAACGTCGATCATCAGCTCCACGAAGTCATGAATATCGACAAGAAATATCGCTCAATCGGTATTCTTGGCGCGCGCACGGGAGCGGGCCCACAAATTTTCGCTGCCGACGAGGCGATTAAGGCCACCAATAGTGAAATCCTCGCGATTGAACTGGCGCGTGATACAGAGGGCGGCGGCGGACATGGGTGCTTAATCGTCTTTGGGGCGTCGGATGTATCCGATGTGCGTCGCGCCATTGAAGTCGCGCTGTCTGAAATTAATCGAACGATGGGCGATGTCTACGGTTCTGCGGCGGGTCATCTGGAATTCCAGTACACCGCGCGGGCCAGTTATGCCCTGAACAAAGCGTTTGGCGCGCCGGTAGGTAAAGCCTTCGGTATGACCTGCGCCTGCCCTGCGGCGATTGGCGTCGTGGTGGCCGACGCCGCAGCCAAAGCCGCCGTCATTGAACCGGTGGGATACGCCAGTCCGGCAAACGGCACCAGCTTCAGCAATGAAGTTATCTTCACCTTCGCCGGGGATTCCGGGGCAGTTCGCCAGTCGGTGATCGCAGCAAGAGACGTCGGTATGCAACTGCTGTCAACGCTGGATCCCACACCACTCAAATCAACGACGACACCGTACATTTGATGGCGCGCAGACACATGCGTGAAGCGATGCGAAGTAAGGAATGAAGAGCATGAACGATCTTGAAATTTCTCAGGCCGTCTCCCGCGTACTGAGTAAATACACGAAAACAGCGCCGCAGGCTCCAGCGCCGAGCGCGCCGGTAGCGGAGCATGTCAATCTTGAGGCGATTGTGGCCAGCGTTCTGGCGAACCGGGCTCGACCGGAACCGCTCGACGCCGGCACCTCGGACGACGGTGCTTTCGCGACCATGGATGAAGCTATTGCCGCCGCACAACAGGCGCAGATCCAGTATCGCCACTGCTCAATGCAGGATCGCGCCGGTTTTGTCGACGGCATCCGCAAACTGTTCCTACAGGATGACGTTTTGCAGGCCATATCCCGAATGGCGGTAGAGGAAACCGGGATGGGTAACTATGCGGATAAACTGGTGAAAAACCGTGTCGCAGCGCTGAAAACGCCGGGGGTTGAAGACCTGACGACCGGCGCGTTAAGCGGCGACAACGGTCTGACCCTGACGGAATACTCAGCGTATGGCGTGATTGGTTCAATAACGCCCACCACCAACCCGACGGAAACCATTATCAACAATTCCATCGGTATGCTGGCGGCTGGCAATACGGTGGTCTTCAGCCCTCATCCGCGTTCACGCGCCGTTTCACTGCACTGCGTCGCGTTGATTAACCAGCGACTGGCGCGGCTGGGCGCCCCTGCCAACCTGGTGGTCACGGTAACGACCCCTTCGATTGCTAACACCAATGCGTTAATCAACGATCCTCGCGTCAACATGCTGGTGGCGACGGGCGGCCCGGCCATCGTCAAAACCGTGATGTCGTCGGGTAAGAAAGCGATTGGCGCCGGTGCGGGCAACCCCCCTGCCGTAGTGGATGAAACCGCCAATATCGAGAAAGCCGCCCGCGACATTATCAATGGGTGCAGCTTCGACAACAACCTGCCGTGCGTGGCGGAAAAAGAGGTCATAGTTGTTAACGAAGTGGCGGATTATCTCATCCATTGCATGAAGAAGAGCGGCGCCTTGCTGTTGTGCGATAGGACGCATATCCAGCAACTGCAATCGCTGGTGCTCAACGACAAAGGAACGGGGCCGAACACGGCGTTTGTCGGCAAAGACGCCGGCTTCATTCTTCAGCAACTCGGCATCAGTACGGCGGAAGAGGTCAAAGTCATTTTGATCGAAACCGAGCGCGACCATCCGTTTGTGATACATGAATTAATGATGCCGATTCTACCGGTCGTGCGGGTGGAAAATGTCGACGAAGCGATTGAACTGGCGATAAAAGTGGAACATGGCAATCGGCATACCGCCATTATGCACTCCACCAATGTCGAAAAACTCACCAAGATGGCGCGTCTTATTCAGACCACCATTTTCGTGAAAAATGGTCCGTCATATGCCGGAATCGGCGTCGGCGGCGAAGGTCACGCCACGTTTACGATTGCCGGCCCCACCGGTGAAGGGCTGACCTCGGCACGCACGTTCGCCAGAAATCGCCGGTGCGTGATGGTCGAAGCGCTCAATATTCGCTGATAAACGCAGAACGGGTAACCCATTGATGAAAAAACGCATTATCAACGCACCGACGCCGGAAACGCTGGCCATGTTAAAACGGCGGATGCCTTCCGAGTCACGCAACCGACTGGAGATGGTCCGTATCGATGCCATCGGGTTGATTATGCTGCCGGTGCCGGATCTGTACTTTTACGCCGATCAGGCCAGTAAAAGCGCACATGTCGCGGTATCGGAAATCTTTGGCAGTTGCCCGCAACATATCACAACACTGGCAATATTCGGTGAGGTCGCCGCAGTAAATGAAGCCATGCGCGTCATTGAGGAGGATGCCAGTACATTCTGAGAGTTCGCTTATGAAAAAAATCTTGCTTCTCGCAGGCGATTTCTCTGAAGACTATGAAGTCATGGTGCCATGGCAGGCGTTACGCATGTTAGGTTTCAGAGTTGATGTGGTTTGTCCGGGAAAAAGAATTGGGGAATATATTAAGACCGCTATTCATGATTTCAAAGGCGATCAAACATATACCGAAAAACCCGGTCATTTATTTCGACTAACCGCGTCATTTGATGAAATTAAAATACATGACTATTGCGGCGTTTATATTTCAGGCGGTCGAGCGCCCGAGTATTTACGCCTTAACAAATCCGTATTGAATATTATTCATTACGCGATGAATTTTTCACTACCCGTGGCGGCTATTTGCCACGGCCCGCAAATTCTGGCCGCGGCCGGCGTATTGCAGGGAAAAAGAGTGACGGGTTATTTCACCATTCAACCCGAGATAGAAATGGCTGGCGGCATTTGGGTAAATGCCGCAGACGATGAGGCCGTGCAGGATGGCTCGCTGGTTACCGCAACCAACTGGATGGGGCATCCGTCATTATTACGCCACTTCAGCAGCTTAATAGGTATCAGCATTATTCAATAGTGTACCCGGCACTGCCGTGAGGTTAAACAATTCAGGCGTGGTGACGACACCGTGCCAATATCATTTCGGGAGTTATTATATGTTAGAGAAAGGCTTTACTCATCCGACCGATCGTGTTGTAAGACTCAAAAATATGATTCTGCACGCAAAACCTTACGTAGAATCTGAACGTGCCGTGCTGGCGACCGAGGCTTATAAAGAAAACGAACATTTACCCGCAATTATGCGCCGCGCAAAAGTCGTTGAGAAAATATTCAATGAACTGCCGGTGACAATCCGTGCCGACGAATTGATCGTGGGGGCGGTCACCATTAATCCGCGTTCAACCGAAATTTGTCCCGAATTCTCCTATGACTGGGTCGAAAAAGAATTCGATACCATGGAGAACCGTATTGCCGACCCCTTTATTATCCCTAAAAAAACCGCATCAGAACTGCATGAAGCCTTTAAATACTGGCCTGGGAAAACCACCAGTTCTCTGGCGGCGTCTTACATGTCAGAAGAAACCAAAGAAAGTATGGGTAACGGCGTCTTCACCGTCGGCAACTACTTCTATGGCGGCGTCGGCCACGTTAGCGTCGATTACGGCAAAATACTGAAAATCGGTTTTCGCGGCATCATTAACGAAGTCACCCGCGCGCTGGAAAACCTTGATCGCAGTTCATCTGATTACATTAAAAAAGAACAGTTCTACAACGCCGTGATCCTGAGCTATCAGGCCGCGATCAATTTTGCGCACCGCTACGCTCAGGAAGCGGCTCGCCTCGCCCGTGAAGAGCGCGACCCGACGCGGCAACGCGAACTGGAGCAAATCGCCCAAAACTGTACCCGCGTACCGGAATACGGCGCGACCACCTTCTGGGAAGCCTGCCAGACATTCTGGTTCATTCAGAGTATGTTGCAGATTGAATCCAGCGGTCACTCTATCTCCCCCGGCCGCTACGACCAGTATATGTACCCTTACCTGGCCGCGGATAAATCCATCAGTAAAGAGTTTGCCCAGGAATTGGTCGACTGTTGCTGGATCAAGCTGAACGACATCAACAAAACGCGTGATGAAGTTTCCGCCCAGGCGTTTGCCGGCTATGCGGTATTCCAAAACCTGTGCGTGGGCGGTCAAACGGAAGACGGTCGCGATGCCACTAACGACCTGACCTACATGTGTATGGAAGCGACGGCCCACGTGCGCCTGCCACAGCCGTCCTTCTCCATTCGCGTCTGGCAAGGCACGCCGGATGAATTCCTGTTCCGCGCGTGTGAACTGGTTCGTCTGGGACTCGGCGTGCCGGCGATGTACAACGATGAAGTGATCATTCCGGCCTTGCAGAACCGTGGCGTATCGCTGCGCGACGCGCGCGATTACTGCATCATCGGCTGCGTGGAGCCGCAGGCTCCCCATCGCACGGAGGGCTGGCACGACGCCGCCTTCTTCAACGTGGCGAAAGTGCTGGAAATCACCCTGAACAATGGTCGTTCTGGTGCGAAACAGCTTGGGCCGAATACTGGCGAGCTGACGCAGTACACCAGCATCGATGACTTCTTTACCGCCTTCAAAAAACAGATGGCGCACTTCGTTCATCAACTGGTTGAAGCCTGTAACAGCGTTGATATCGCCCACGGCGAACGCTGCCCGTTGCCTTTCCTGTCCGCCATGGTGGATGATTGTATCGGTCGCGGTAAATCGCTTCAGGAAGGCGGCGCGATTTACAACTTTACCGGCCCGCAGGCCTTTGGTATCGCCGACACCGGTGACTCCGTCTATGCCCTACAGAAACAGGTTTTCGAAGATCGCCGGTTAACGCTGCAAGAGTTGAAAAACGCGTTGGATGCGAACTTCGGCTATCCGGTTAACGGCAAAGCGCACGCTGCGCCGGCTAAATCCTCTCTGGATGAGCAGGAAATTTACAACGTGGTCAAACGCATCATCGACGAGCACGGCTCGCTGAATCCGGCCGCGATCAAAAATGAAGTTTATCGCCAGTTGTCCGACACCAGCGCTACGGCGTCTACCGGTAACGCGCGCTATGAAGAGATTCGCCATATTCTGGAAAACACGCCCTGCTTCGGTAACGATATTGACGAAGTCGACCTTGTCGCCCGTAACTGCGCGCTGATCTACTGCCAGGAAGTGGAGAAATACACCAACCCGCGCGGCGGACGCTTCCAGGCGGGTATCTATCCCGTTTCGGCGAACGTCTTGTTTGGCAAAGATGTGAGCGCGCTGCCGGATGGACGTCTGGCTAAAGAGCCGCTGGCGGATGGCGTCTCACCGCGTCAGGGCAAAGATACTCTCGGCCCGACCGCTGCGGCGAATTCTGTCGCCAAACTCGATCACTTCATTGCCTCTAACGGCACGCTGTATAACCAGAAATTCCTGCCGTCGTCGCTAATGGGGGAAAAAGGGTTACATAACTTCGGCGGTCTGGTGCGTAACTACTTCGATAAGAAAGGTATGCACGTCCAGTTCAACGTTATCGACCGCAACACCCTGATCGAAGCCCAGAAAAATCCGCAACAGCATCAGGATCTGGTGGTGCGCGTCGCGGGGTACAGCGCCCAGTTCGTCGTGCTGGCCAAAGAAGTTCAGGATGACATTATCAGCCGTACCGAACAGCAATTCTGATTTTGATCCTGCCTGCGGGCCATGCCGGTGTGCATGGCCCGCTATCAGACCCGATTTTTGGCGGCTGACGCGTTTACAGCCCAATGGCCGCTTTTATTGATGAGTGATGTTATGAATAGAGTCGAATACGGTATGGAAGGCGTTTTATTCAATATTCAGCGCTATTCCCTGCACGATGGCCCGGGTATCCGCACTATTCCATTTTTTAAAGGTTGTCCGCTGGCCTGTAAATGGTGCAGTAATCCGGAATCACAGCGCCCACAGCCCGAGCTAATCTACAAAAAGAACGAGTGCATTCGCTGTGGGAAATGTATTGATGTGTGCAAACAGCAAGCCCTTTCGACCAGCAATCCCTTTTTTATCGATCGCGAGCGCTGCATCCAGTGCGGTGATTGCACCCGCGTTTGCCCGACGCAGGCGTTGGAAATGAAGGGGAAACGGATGACGGTCAGCGATGTTATCCGTGAACTACAGAAAGAAGAGAATCTGTTTCGTCGTTCCGGCGGCGGCGTCACCCTATCGGGCGGCGAACCGCTGGCGCAGCCGGAGTTTGCGCGCGAATTATTGAAAGCCTGTAAATCCAAAGGCTGGCACACCGCCATTGAAACCACGGGCTTCACCAGCAAAGAGGTTATCGAGGATGTCTTCCCCTGGGTTGATTTAGCGTTAACCGATATTAAAGCGATTAACCCGATCATCCATGAAGCGAATACCGGCGTGAATAATAGCCGCATTCTGGAAAATTTGATCCGTATTTCATTTATTACGAAAGTGATTGTCCGTATTCCGGTTATTCCCGGCGTAAATGATAACCCTGATGAAATTCGTGATATCGCGGAATTCGCCAGGCTGATGTCCGGCGTGGATACCATTCATTTACTGCCCTATCACAGCTTCGGGGAAAATAAATATAATTTGCTGGGAAGAATTTATCCGATGGGTGATACGCAGTCTCACCCGGAAGAAAAAATGGAAAGTCTGAAAAAAGTCGTTGAATCAATGGGCTTCCATTGTCATATCGGCGGCTAATCAGTACCAATAACAATGATGTTATTTTATTTATTATCAACCTCCTCTTGTACTCAACAATTCATTAAGTGATGAGCCCCTGCATCACTTGATACAGGAAAATACTATGAGTCACTCTCTTGAATCAGTAAAAGGCGCCTGCATTGCCGAATTTCTTGGCACCGGATTATTTATCTTTTTCGGCACCAGCGTGTTATGTGCGGTAAAACTGGCGGGCGCCGGTTTCGGTCTGTGGGAAATTTGTGTGGTGTGGGGGCTGGGGATCGCCCTGGCCGTCTACCTGACGGCCGGTATTTCTGGCGCCCATCTCAACCCGGCGGTGACCATCTCGTTATGGGTATTCGCTTCCTTCAGCGCCAGAAAGGTGGTGCCGTACATTCTGGCGCAGATAGCCGGCGCCTTTTGCGGGGCGGCGCTCACCTATTTGCTGTATCACAATCTGTTTGCCGAGTATGAACAGGCTCACCAGATGGTGCGCGGAAGCCCCGACAGCCTGTTCCTGGCCAGCATATTCTCTACCTACCCGGCATCATCCATCAGCGTAGGGCTCGCCGTACTGGTGGAAATTATCATCACCTCCATTCTGATGGGGCTGATTATGGCGCTCACGGATGACGGCAACGGCGTACCCAAAGGCCCGCTGGCGCCGCTTTTGATTGGTATTCTGGTCGCCGTGATTGGCGCGTCTACCGCTCCGCTGACCGGGTTCGCCATGAATCCCGCGCGTGACTTCGGCCCGAAACTCTTTACCTTTTTCTCGGGCTGGGGACAAATTTCCATGACCGGCGCCAGAGATATTCCCTATTTTATCGTGCCGCTGATCGCGCCGATTATCGGCGGACTCCTTGGCGCGGGCATCTACCGCTATTGCATCGTCCGCAACCTGCCCGCGACCAAAGCCGCCAACGCCGCCAAAACCGCGAAGACTTCCGCAACCTGATCGCGATCGCGCTGAAAAAATCCGCGCCGCCGCAACGGCGGGCGGATTTTTTCAATGGTAAAAAAAAACCACCCGAAGGTGGCTCCCGTCTTACCTGATGCAATTATTTCCGCGTGGTTTTCCCCCGCGTCCGCAACGGCTTTTTATCGCCCTGCTCGACGTTTTCAACCGCAACCGATTCAACCTCAACATCCCGTTCCTCTGCGACTTGACGCCGTACCTGTTCGCCCGCCGGCAATGGTTGATTCACCGACGCGACAAAGCTCACGTCACTCGCCACATCGGCACAGCCGGACGACTGCGCAACGGGCTCGACAGTGACGACCGGGATCGTCGGCGCTTTTGGCACAGAGACTGATGGCGCTGCGTCAGCAGGCTCGGGGGCAACGGGTTGCAAGGGAGGCACGCCGCAGGTTTCCTGTGAGGCAATCAGGTTATCGATGCCGGTTGCGGTACGCGCAATGACCTTCCAGGCGTAAACATCGCCGATGCGGCTTGCGGCCGCAACGCCCGCCGCCACTGCGGCGTTTATGGCGCCCACTTCTCCCGTTAACTTCACGGTTACCAGCCCGCCGCCTTTGGTCAACTCATAGCCGACCAGCTCGACATTTGCGGATTTCATGGCGGCATCGGCGGCCTCGACCGCCACCGCTAAACCGACGGTTTCAATTAAGCCTAAACTCTGCCCGGACATAACGTTCTCCTGTTATTTTCAACTCAATGGGTAACCATAAGATGGCGCAAGGCAAGGGCTGTAGCGTCACGCAGCAGCGCGGCCTTGTCGGTGAGTTCCCATGGAAATATTTCCCGGCCGAAGTGGCCGTAACATGCCGTCTGGCGGTAGCGCGGCGCGAGCAAATCAAGCTGTCTGATGATGCCGTAAACGCTCAGGTCAAAATGCTGCTCAACCAACTGCGTCAGCGATTTCGGCGCAAGCCGGGCCGTGCCGAAGGTATTGATGCGAAGAGAAACCGGGCGAGGAAGCCCAATGGCCCAGGCTAGTTGAACTTCGCAGCGCGTCGCCAGCCCTGCCGCGACAATATTTTTGGCTACGTAACGCGCCGCGTACGCCGCCGAACGATCGACTTTTGAGGGATCTTTGCCTGAAAAAGCGCCGCCGCCATGACAAGCCGCGCCGCCATAGGTATCCACAATGATCTTTCGCCCGGTCAACCCGCAATCCGCCGCCGGGCCGCCGTTAACGAACCGACCTGCCGGATTAATCAATAAACGGGTGTTAGCCGTTAGCCAGCGTGCGGGGATAACGGGTTTGATGATCTCTTCAATCACCGCCTCTCGCAGCGCGGCAAGCGAAATATCCTCACGATGCTGCGTGGAGATAACGAGGGTATCGGCCTCGACTATTTGATCGCCGCGATAGCGCAAAGTCACCTGACTTTTGGCATCCGGCAGCAAACCGACAAGCTGCTGCGTTTTGCGCAGCATCGCCTGACGCGCCATCAATCGATGCGCATAGAGTAAAGGCGCCGGCATAAGCTGCGGCGTCTCATTGCAGGCATAGCCGAAGGTAATACCCTGATCGCCGGCGCCGAGCGCCGTCGGGTCGTTGGCATGTATGCCGTTCGCGATATCGACGGATTGCCTGCCCAGCATATTGACGACGGCACAGGTAGCGCCATCAAAGCCTTTCGCTGAGTTGTCATAGCCGATGGATTTGACGGCGGCACGCACAATCGACTCGATATCGACATTCGCGCTGGAGGATATTTCTCCGGCCAGAATCACGGCGCCGGTTTTTATCAGACATTCGCAGGCCACTTTGGCCCAGGGATCGTTAAGCAGGTAAGCATCAAGAATGGCATCAGATATCTGGTCTGCCATTTTGTCCGGATGCCCTTCGGCAACCGATTCAGAGGTAAAAAGATAATCGTCCATGGCAGGGCTACTTTATTATGGGAGTTTCTTATCTTAGCGGCCCTGACTTTTTTGGTGAGTACACTATCTTGCCGGGATGGCGGACTTTCTTGCGCTCGCGTTCACTGCAAGCGCAAAAAATCCCCTGCGGCATTAACACGCCTCTGCCGAAACTATTCTGCGGTAATCGGAAGGGGCGATACCCGTCTCTTTTTTGAAGATACGGCAAAAATAGTTGGCATCCTGCCAGGAAAGTTCCAGCGCAAGGGTATTCACTTTTAAGTCACTGAACTGCAACAGTGATTTTGCCATGCTGATTTTGCGGTTGGTGATATAGCTGGAAAAACCGCTGCCCGTACTTTTCTTAAACGCGCGGCTCAAGTAGCAGGGACTGACAAATACTTTTGCCGCGATATCATCCAGCGTCAGATTGCCGAGGATATTTTTTTCAATATGAAATTGCGCCCTGGCCACAAAATCCATACTGCCGCCGGACTGTTTAAAAGCCCGATCAAATATATTTTCGCTGATGCTCAAAAGCCCGTTCAGTACCCGCCAGTAATGGTTCGCCGATAGGCCCTGCTGGCGAATACTCTGCACCAGGTCGCCGATTTTATCCCGACTGTCCATATAGCCATCATCCAGACCGGCGAGATGTTGTTGAACGAGTTCCAGCATGTCGGTGACCGTTGCGGAATGAGAGTCACCCAGCGACTGCCCTGCGCATGCCGCATCAAGAATGCTAAAAACAAAAGTGTGCCAGCGCGGATAATCACAGCTACTTATCATCTCGCTGATGTTCTGCCGCAGCTCGCGCGTTGCCGATAAGGCCTCTTCGTCTACCTGTAGCGTCTTGCGAATCGTATCGCTCAGAATACTTTGCTTAACCGGTTTCAAAAGATAGTCATCCACTTTCAGGCTGAGCATATGGCGAACGATTTCAAAGTCGTCATTGGCTGTGGTGACGATCACTTTGGTATCGGTATTTTTTTGCTTAAGGTACTCAATTACCTGATTGCCGTTGGGCAACGGGATATTGATATCGACGAACATCATGTCGATTTGACTGAGCTTATCAATAAGTTGGATGGCTTTTTTCCCGGTTGACGCCTCATGAATGACGGCGTTCTCGACGCAGCGGGAAATAATGCGTCTAAGAGACTCCGACTCAATGTATTCATCTTCAACAATAACGATATTATACATACTCACACTCCAGACTCAGGCTGGCACCATAGGGAACCGCAGTTTTATTGTGGTGCCGAGCATCGGCTTATGGGGGCTGGTGATTTGCAAGCCATAACGTTCACCAAATAGCAGTTGAAGGCGGTTCTTAATATTATTAATGCCAATGCCGCCTTTTTGTCGGTTCTGGTTGCCAGACAGGATATACTCAATATCTTCACGGGAAATACCGTCACCGTTATCAGTAATTTCAATAATGACATCCTTGCCATCGTCGGTGGCGCGAAGAGTGATATGGCTCTTCATTTCACGCGGCTCCACCACATAATTAAAGAAGTTTTCGACCAAAGGCTGAAGTATTAAAAATGGACAAACAACGTCGTTATATTTATCAGGAATATCGCGTACATAATCAAAGCGGTCATTCATTCTTACTTTCTGAATCGCCATATAACAATTGACATAATTCATTTCCTGACCAAGCGTGATCAGCCCATTATTATTCTTGCGTAAGAGATAACGCATCATATCGGAAAAATCATGCACCATCGTTTCGGTACGGCCGGCATCTTCCAGAAACGCCAGCCGGCCAATGGTATTCAATACATTGAATAAAAAATGGGGGTTGATTTGGTAGGAGAGCGCTTTGAACTCCGCGTCATGCAATAAACGTTCAATCTCGACACGTTTGCGTAACTCGTTGGCCAACTCCTGATCTTTGGAACGCAGTTCGCGCTGGATGTTGTTGGCATAAGCCTGCTCCACCAGGTACGAAGCCACATGCAGCAGCGTATACGCCGTGGATTCGAAACGTTCGTACGGCATACGCGGCGTATTGTGATGCTGGTTGATAAGCCAGGGATTTTCTTCCCATAAATTATTGTTATCCATAATGTAGGGAATACTTTTTTCTTGATCTTCTTCAACCTTCACCTGGCCCGAGATAAATGCGCCAAGATAATGATTATTAACCATTATTGGCACCGCAAACTCCACAAAACCACAATAGCAGCGATAAACGAACGGCTCGCCTGCGCGCATGGCGGCTTTACCGCCCGCACTGTCGCTGTCGTAGCAATGCCTGGCCAGTGCCTCATTCATTCTGGAGCGAGCGCAAAAATCGGAAAACCCGCTGGGACGGGTGACGGGAACCCCGTCCTGATCTACCACCACGAGGGCAATCATCATTGATTTACTGAAGTTATCTTGCAGCGTTTGCAGGCGATGGACATCAAGAAACTCATGCAATTTATACTTATTATTCATGACATCTGTTCACTCAATTTAAATGCAGGTAAACCATACCTTATTTGTGAGTTTGAAATAATGAAACCGCTCACAAACCAAAATTTAAAGGTAAACAGCATGATCCTCTGAGTGTTGAAGAAAATTTATCTTGAGCCAATAAGCCGCGGGAGAAATGAATATTAGCAATGCGTGTAACTACATGATTTTACGCTTATTTTTAAGATAACACCGATTTCCGTACACTCTAAAAATATAAAGAAATCTTCTCTCTCCTTCATATTTCCGTTCGGTTGTTATACCGGCCTCAATTCGTTCGCTTATACTAAGCTATCGCTTAAAATCAGAATTCGTACAAGTTCAACTATACACTCGCCATTTCCGACAGACTCTGCTGACCATTTTATTTTTTCATATGATATCTCGCCCATTGAAAAAATATCTTCTTCTGAGTTAGATACTCAATCGCCCCGAATAAGGTTATGTCCATGCTATGGCAGAAAGGCGAGGTTCGCTACGGCGGTTGGGAAAAATATGAAAATGGCGAGTGGGTGAGCGCACCAGACTACAAAAGCAATACCCTCTCCGCCTATGCCTGAGGCGTCGCCATTAAAGGCCGGCGCTCAGGCATGCGTCGGGATCGCCAAGCTCGATAATCTCATACTCCCCGCTAATAACCGGTTTGCAGAGAATTTTATAGCCGTCGCTGTCGAAGCACGGCGCGGCAATCATTAACTCGCCCGCCTCATTCAGGTTGTCTACGGCGCCAAGCCATAGCCAGTGGTGAATAATATGATACTGCGTCATATCCGGCCCCTGCTCCCGCAAGGCGATCGGGCCATTCCACCGCCAGCACACCACTCTGCTGTGCTCAAGCGCCGACACCAGACGCTGATGGTGAGCGGCCGGGCTTTCTTTGCCGCAGCAGGCGCCGGCGCAACGTTTCAGCGCCGAACGAAAGCATGGGCGCCCCCGACTCAATGGCTCAAGCCCCAATAACCCATAACAGAGTTGATGCTGATCGGCGATAGATTGCAGCGCTTGCAGAGCCGCCCGCCGGTTGGCGAACAACCCGAATAACCCCGATTTCCGGTCAAAATCCACCTCTTTGGCGTAAACCACTTCGGGTTTATCACCATTAAGCTGCAATGCGCAAAGCTGCTTGTTGCGGCGCAGGCGTTTATTAAATAGCGGTTGCAGCTTTTTAATCAGTTGCGCTTCCAGCAACAAAGCCCCTATCTCTCCGGCGGTTCTAAAGAAGGTGATACGCTTCGCCTGGCGCAGCATGGCGGCTTCATCCGGGGTTCGCAAATGCGAAAGCACCCTACTGCGAATGTTCACGCTTTTGCCGATGTAAAGCGGCATGGTTTCACTCTCCCCGTAGAACAGATAAACCCCCGGCAAAGAAGGTAAACCATCAAGCCACTGGCGCAGATGCTCCGGGTATTGATAAATAGCCGCCGCTTCAAATTCCAGCCGTGGCGCGGTATGACGTCTGGCCAACTAACCTCCTATACTGATTTTTTATCCAGTATAGCGCGGTTAAATGAAGTTTTACATGGCGATACGCAAAACCATCACTCTCTCAATGCGGACTCAGGGCCTGACGGCATCCTTCGGCGAAAGCCCGCGATGAAAAACGGGCATACATGAGCGGAACAAACTAAAATAGGCGCGCATTGTTCGATTCGCGCCATGTGACGTCCAGGTAATCAAGGCGATGAGGATATCAAACTTCAGCCGCTACGCGAAAAATTCGCTGATGCCGTTTGCCGGCCGGAAGTACGAAGGGGATGAAGCGTTTGATGAGTTGATGGATCTCTGATGTCTCGCGAATAAGTGGACTGCCGAATCGGCCCTATGGAAACCCCTTTTTACCCCTACCCCATTTTATATGGAGGAAATTATGATTCGCATCGCTGTCGATATGGACGAAGTTATCACCGATACCTTCCCGGCGCTGCTCGCCTGGTATCAGCAAGCCTACAACTACACGTTTTCACATGATGATTGCGTGGGTAAGCCCATCACGGAGCTAGTATCGGCGGAACATGCGCAAAAAATGGAAGAACTGCTGACCGACGGGCGTTTTTTTGCATCATTGCCGGTGATGCCCGGCGCTCAATCCGCGCTGCGGGCGCTGTCCGAACGGTTTGAAATTTTTATCACCACCGCCGCGATGGAGTACCCCAATTCCTGCGAGCATAAATTTCGCTGGCTGCGTGAGCATTTTGCCTTTATCGAACCATCTAACATTGTGTTCTGCGGCGACAAGAGCATCATTCACGCGGATTTTCTGATTGATGATAATATCCGTCATTTTCAGCGCTTCTGCGGCAAAGGAATACTCTTTACTTCTCCGAGCAACGCTCTTCTCAAGTGGCAAAACCGGGTCGATAACTGGCAAGAAGCGTTGGATTATTTTAGATAAATCCGGGGGTGGGAAGCCGATAGGGCACCCCCGTCCCGCCAATTTTCGGCTTGCTCTCTTACCCGGCCCGTCCGTGGGCTTCTGGCGTGGTTGGGCTGGGCGTCGTTACAGCGCAATCTGCCTGGTTTCTTTGCCCAAAATCACGATCGCCAGCACCGCCAGCAAAATCGCGATGCTGAACAGTGAGAAGATGCCGCCGATGGAGACGCCGGCCGACACCAGATATCCCACCATCAACGGCCCGAAGATCCCGCCGACGCGTCCGATAGCGGCGGCGACGCCGGCGCCGGTGGTTCTTATGCGGGTGGCGTACTGCTCCGGCGTATAGGCATACAATGCGCCCCAGGCGCCCAGATTGAAGAAGGAGAGCAGCGAACCGCAAAGCAGCAACTGAGCGCCGGTATCGGCAATGCCGAAGAAATAGGCGCTGACCAGCGTTCCCAGCAAATAGACGGCCAGCACCCAGCGCCGCCCTACCCGTTCAATCAGCCAGGCGACCGAAAAATAGCCCGGCAGTTGGGCGACGGTCATCATCAGGACATAGCCGAAACTTTTTACCAGGTCAAAACCCTTTAGCATCATCACGCTGGGCAGCCACAGGAACATGCCGTAATAGGAGAAGACCACGCAGAACCAGACAATCCACAGCATCAGGCTGCTGCGGCGGTACTCGCTGGCCCACAACGCGGCGATTTTGCTAAGAAACGAGGATTCTCTTTCCCGTTGGCTCAGATGAAGATAGTGCGGAGAATCCGGCAATCTGAAGCGCAGATAGAGCGCGTAAAACGCCGGCAACGCACACAGCAGCATCGCGCCGCGCCAGCCGACGCTGGGCAATGGAATCAGGAAATAGGCGATCAGCGCCGCCAGCAGCCAACCCACGGCCCAGAAACTTTCCAGCAGCACGACGACGCGTCCGCGCACTTCGGGCGCGACGCTCTCGCTGACCAGCGTCGACGCCACCGGCAACTCGCCGCCCAGCCCCATGCCGATGAAAAAACGCAGCACCAGCAGGCTGCCCAGCCCCCAGGCGAACGCGCTCAGCCCGCTGGCGACGCTGAACATCAGCAACGTCAGCATGAAAGCCGATTTGCGCCCTTTTCTATCGGCATAGAGGCCGAAGATAAAAGCGCCGACGGCCATGCCGATGGAATTGACGCTGCCGATCAGCCCCATCTGCGCGGCCGTCAGACCCCAGTCCTGTTTCAGCGCGGCTAAAATGAAAGACAATAACCCGACGTCCATCGCATCGAACAGCCACCCGGTCCCGCATATCAATAACAGTTTATTATTCGAGAAAGCGCCTTGCCGCGCCTGAGACAAAATCATGATGGTCTTTATTATATTCCGGAGAAGGTCCGGGCATTATATCCCATCTCTGCGGGTTGTAATGCCACTTTGCGTTCTTCGCCGAAGAACGCAAGACCGTGGGCCGCTCGCTGAATGGAACCCGGCGTTAGCGGCCTCCTACATCAGGGCCGTCGCGCCGACGACTCTGATTCTGATGTTAATTCCCGGTGTTCCGGCAGCATTTCGCTGTTATCCAATTCATCGTCCTCCTGCGCCGTTTCGGGATAGCGCTCCGGATAGAGGTGTCGCTCGGCCTGAGCGGCGTCGAAAGTGCCGGACCATTTGGCGACCACCACGGTCGCCACGCTGTTGCCGACGGTATTGCAGGTGGCGATCGCCATCGACATAAAACGATAAACGCCGAAGATCAGCGCCAGCCCTTCGACGGGCAGGATGCCGGTCGAGGTTACGGTGGCGGCGAATACCACGAACGAACCGCCGGAAACCGTTGCGGCCCCTTTGGACGTCAGCAGCATCAGCAGCAGAATGCCGATCTGCGTTTCCAGCGACAGCGGAACGCCGTAGGCATGGGAGATGAACATGACGCCCATCGACATGAAGATGGATGTGCCGTCAAGATTAAAGGCGTAGCCGGTCGGCAGCACCAGACCCACCGTCTGTTTGGCGCAGCCCAGCCGCTCCAGCTTGATCAACAGACGGGGCAGCACGCTTTCAGAGGAGGCGGTGCCGAGAACGATAACCAGCTCATCCTTTATATAGCGCAGGAAGCGCCATATGCTAAACCCGGCCAGCCGCGCGATCAGCCCCATGCCCAGAATGATGAAAAGCGCAATCACCGCGTAGAACACCAGCACCAGTTCAGCCAGCGCCAGCAGTACGGTCGAACCGTTGCTGCCCACCGAGTATGCGACCGCGCCGAAGGTACCCAGCGGCGCGAGCTTCATCACCAGGTTGATAAAAGCGAACAGGATTTCGGAGATCATATCCAGGCTATCGTTGACCCGGTTGCGCCGTTCGGGCGGAATGGCGAGGATGCCGATACCCACCATGACCGCCAGAACCACCACCTGTAGCAGTTCCCCTTTGGCAAACGCGCCGATGAAATTATCCGGCACGATATGTATCAGAAACTCCGCGAAACCCGGCGTGGCGGCAGGCTGGATATCCAGCGCGGGCGCGCCGTTCGCCTGCGGCGACATGCCGTCGCCTATCTTGATGATATTGCCCGCCAGCAGTCCCAAAATCAGCGCGACGGTCGATACCACTTCGAAGTAGACGAAGGCGCGCCAGGCGACGCGTCCGGCGCTGCGAGCGTCCCCCGCGGAGGCGATGCCGTGAACGATGGTCAGAAAAACCAGCGGCGCGACGCCCGCCTTGATCAGATTCAGGAACATATCGCCCAGCAGCTTGAATTGGGTGGCGAATACCGGAAAAATGAGACCGACGACAATCCCCAGAATGAGAGAGATGAAAACCTGGGTTCCCAGACGCCGATACCACGGCGTCCGTTTGGCCGCGCCTGCGGCGACGTGTGAAGTATTCATAGCGTGAGTCTCCGCCGGCAATGAGCGCAGACGGCGTTCGTATGAATGACGATCCCGGCGGCTTGCGGCGCAATCGCGGCATCGGCTGGCGCCCCCTTGTAGCTAAAGCCATTCAGAACGCGTGCGACGCTGAAAAATCGGGGTCGCATCCTGGCGATGCCGAAGGCATTACGTGAATAATATGCGTTATCGATGGATCTGTCTGACATAATGAACCTCGGCTTTTTATATAAAAATAGATAAACAGAGGACCACCAGATGCAGAACCGGCAACGGCCCTCACCCTTTATGTCCGAACTTATTTGGGTCAATATGTTCGGACATTTTAAAAATAATGTGCTTTTCTGTTACGGAACAGTAGCCATTAACGCATTCTGTGACGGGTAGCGTGTTCGCCTGGTTTTATAATTATTTTAAGTGGATTAATGGTTATAGAGATGCGCAAGCTCAACTACATCCAACTGGTGCGCCAGTTAACGAACGGCATCACGCAGGGATTGTTCCCGCTGGGATCGCTGTTGCCTACCGAACTGCAACTGTGTGAACTTTACGGCACCAGCCGCCACACCGTGCGAGCAGCCCTTAATGAACTGCAACTGCTCGGTCTGGTTACGCGCCGGAAAAATGTCGGCACGCGCGTCACCGCCACGCAGGTGCGTAACGATTTTCAGCCGACGCCGGCATCGCTCGACGATCTGGTGCAGTTCGGTAAGGAGCATATCCGCGTCGTGCAGAATGTCGGCCCGGTTCAGGTCACCGGCTCGCTGGCCAAAACGCTTGCCTGTACCCCGGATACGCTGTGGTTACGCATCTCCAGCCTTTATTTGCAGGAAGGCGAGCGTATGCCGCTCGGCTGGACCGACATCTATATCGAGCCGGACTATGCGGAAATCATCGCGGATGTGCATCGTCAGCCGAACACGCTGATCTGTTCCATGATAGAAAACCGTTTCGGCCGGCGCGTGGCGGGGATCCGACAGGAGATTTGCGCCTGCACCATAACCGATGGCGCGATGGCGAAAGCGCTCAGGATGAAAACAGGCGCTGCCGCGTTGAAGGTGGTGCGGCACTATCTGGATGCGACGGGCCGGCCGTTTGAAATCACGGTGACGGTACATCCGGAAACGCGTTTTTCCGTGGTGCTACAGCTCAATCGCGCAACCTCGACGCCCGGAGGCGCGCAGGAAGAAGGAGAATGACCGCGCGGTCAGGAGGATCGTCGCGGTGTGACGGCGTCACTAAATAATCGGCGTGGTGATTAGGCTGGCGGGCCAGCCCGCCGGAAGAGGCGCGAATTCATTAACAAGACAAGAATAACCGCTCACGAAAAGTTTCAACTTTGTTAAAGATTGGCCGGCAATTTCCGATAGTTATTTATTATCTGCGGAAATTTCAATGAGCCTCCCGAATGCGAAAGAATTTGCCCATAACCCAGAACCTCTATATTTTCCCCGGCGATCAAACGCTGATCTCCATCACCGATCTGCAAGGCAATATTACCTACTGCAACTCCAATTTTATCAACGTCAGCGGCTTTACCAGCGAGGAATTACTCGGTCAACCGCACAATATCGTACGCCATCCCGATATGCCGCAGGAAACGTTCCGCGACATGTGGGCCACCATCAAGTCGGGTCTGCCCTGGACGGCGCTGGTCAAGAACCGGCGCAAAAATGGTGACTATTACTGGGTTCGCGCCAATGTCACCCCGGTGCGCGACGGCGATAACACCGTCGGTTTTCTGTCGGTGCGATCGCGAGCGCCCGATGAAGAGATTGAGGCCGCCGAACGGCTATACGCCACGATGCGCCAGGAAGCGGAACGGGGACGCAGGCGTCATACGCTGTATCGCGGACAGTTGGTGCGCCGTACGCTGACCGGCCGGATTGCCCGCTGGCTCAACCCCGGACTGCGCGGTCGTATTCTCATCATCAGCGTGCTGGCGGCGGGCGGCCCGCTGCTGGCGCAGGTCGTCGGCGCGCCGTTGTGGGCGACCGCGACGGCGGCGGCGGGCTGCGCGGCACTCTCCGCCTGGCTGCTGATGCGTCAGACCGTGACGCCGCTGCGTCAAGTGATAGGCGTGGCCAACCTGATGGCGGGCGGCGATCTGACCCGCTTCGTACCGGTAACCGGACGCGGCGAAATCGCCCAGATCCAACTGGCGCTGGCCCAGCTCAATGTCTCGGTGCGCACCGTCGTACGCGATGTACGCCATGAGGTGGCCAACCTGCTGGGCGGTACGCAGGAGATCGCCAACGGCAACAAAGACATGGCGACCCGAACCGAAGCCCAGGCCGGCAGTCTGGAACAGACCGCCGCCACCATGGAACAGATCTACCGCACCATTCAGCAAACCACCCAGTTAGCCAACGACGGCGCCCAACACGCCCGCCACACCGCCGAGGCGGTACTGCGTAGCGATGACGCGGTGCAAAGCGTGGTGAGCACGATGCAGGCCATCGAAGAGTCGTCGCAGCGCATCCAGGACATTATCCAGGTGATCGAAGGGGTCGCCTTTCAAACCAACATTCTGGCGCTGAATGCCGCCGTGGAAGCCGCGCGCGCCGGTGAAAAAGGCAAAGGCTTCGCGGTGGTGGCGACGGAAATCCAGGCGCTGGCGCAGCGTACCTCCGGCGCGGCCAAAGAGGTGCGCGATCTGATAGAAGAATCGGGCGCGCGGGTGGACGAAGGCGGCCGGCGTGCGGCCGATGCGCTGAATCGCATGCAGGAAGTCACCCACGCCGTGGGTCAGGTCAGCGACATGCTGGAACAGATCAACACCGCCGCGCGCGAGCAATCCATCGGCGTCGGTCAGGTCAATGACGAGATCGCCAGTCTTGACGCCATCACGCAGCAGAACGCCACGATGGTGGACGATCTGGCCT
Source organism: Brenneria sp. g21c3 (assembly GCF_040240345.1). Taxonomy (NCBI): domain Bacteria; kingdom Pseudomonadati; phylum Pseudomonadota; class Gammaproteobacteria; order Enterobacterales; family Pectobacteriaceae; genus Brenneria; species Brenneria sp. g21c3. Next base: position 123,439 of record NZ_JBEIAB010000012.1, read on the forward strand.
CGGCGGCCAACGCCCTCAACCGTCAGGTGGCGCTGGTGCATAATACCATTCGGGTATTCCGCCTGACCGAGCGCGATACCACGCTGGCGGAAGTGGACTCCGGCGTATTGCGCCTTGCCCAGAAGAACGATGTCATCAGCGAAGACGGACGCATCGACTTCGGCAAAGCGATCGCCAGCCACCGGCAATGGCGCGTTACGCTGCGCAACGCCATCAACCGCAAGCTGGCGCTGGACCCGAAAACCGGGCGTGACGAGAGCTGCGCGCTGGGCGCCTGGCTGAAAGGACCGGGCAAGGCGCAACGGGGCGGCACGCCGGAATATGACGCGCTGGTCGATGCGCACCGGGCGTTCCACGCCGAGGTCGGCACGGTGGTCGATTTGATCAACCGGAAAAAGATGGACGAGGCGGAACAAAAGCTCGCCAGCAACCAGCCGCTGTATATTGACGGCCAGAAGCTGGTCCAGGCCATCCGCGCGCTGTCGGGCGGCGCATAATGACGTTGCGGGTACTGGTCGTGGATGACGATGTGCTGAATCTGCGCATCGCCGCGCGGTTATTGCGCGAACTGGGTCATTCGGGCGCGCTGGCGGCCGACGGCGAAAAAGCGTTGCAACTGCTGCGCCGGCAATCGTTCGATTTGATGCTGCTGGATATCAATATGCCGAAATTAAGCGGCGAGGACACCCTGCGCGCACTGCGTGCGGAAGGACAACGGCTTGCGGTGCTGATGGTCTCCGGGCATGACGGCGAGGAGACGCGGCGTCATTTTCTTGATCTCGGCGCCAACGGTTTTCTGGCCAAACCGCTGGCGCAGTCGGCGTTGCAGGCGGCGCTGGCGCAACTGGGCGGGAATTGACGCGATATGGCGGCTTTCTGGTGGGGAGTGGCGACGTCTACGGCGGCCATGCTATTGCTGACGGCGCTGTACCGATACGGTTTTCGCCGCCGCGATCTGCGCGATATGAGCCAGATGGCCGGCATGATGCGGCTGAGCAGCGACGCCGCCTGCCTGCTGCGGCCGGATGGTCGGGTGATCTGGGTCAACCGGGCCTACGGCGAGATCACCGGCTTCGGCGGCGGAGAGTTGATGGATCGCGACTGGCTCGGTTTCCTGAGCGAACGGGTGGAGGACGGTACGCCGATAGCCGCCATTGAAAACGCGATGAACGGACGGCGCGAATTGCGTATCGATCTGATGTTCCGGCGCGCCGGTGGCGAGGAACGTTGCATGATTGTGGAGCTGCACCCCCTGCGCAAACTGGCGCACGGCCTGATCCCACGGCTGTCCGGGCGGTCATTCACCGGTTATCTGGTGGTGCAGGTGGATATCGATCGGCAGCGCCGCGAACGCAAAATGACGCAACTGGCGTTGCGCGACCGTCAGGCGGTGCTGGATATTCTCGACCATTATGCCATCGTCACCGAAACCGACTTGCAGGGACGCATCACCAAGGTCAATGACCGTTTTCTGGAGGTCAGCGGCTACCGCGCCGACGAGGTGATCGGTCGTCACCACAGTATGTTCAAATCCGGTATGCACGACCGGTCGTTCTGGCGCGAGATGTGGAGCACCCTCGCCCGCGGCGATATCTGGCACGGCGAAATCTGCAATCACGCCAGGGACGGTTCGCTCTACTGGCTGGACAGCGTTATCGCGCCGATGCTGGGCGCCAGCGGCCGTCCGGTGAAATACATGTCAATCCGCACCGATATCACGCCGCTGAAGCTGAGTCTCGATATGCTGGAGCGCACCGGTAAAATCGCCGGCGTCGGCGGCTGGTATTACACGCCGGAGAGTAAAACGCTCTATCTCACCAGAGGCGCGCGCAACCTGCTGGGGCTGACCGACAGCGTAATGAGCCTGGACAAAATACAACCGCTGATGAAACAGCAATGGCCGGCCTACCGCGATCTGATTCGCCATACCGTGGAGAGCGGCGAAGCCTTTACCCAGGAGATGCGGCTTACCCTGCCGCACGGCCGCGCGCTATGGGTCAACCTGAGCGGAGAGGTGGAATATCTGCATGGCAAACCATATCGCCTGGTGGGCGCGGTGCAGGACGTCAGCGCGCAGGTGGAGGCGCGACAGCGCATCGCATCCAGCGAACGGCTGCTGAGTTCCGCTATCGACGCGCTGGACGAAGCCTTTGCGCTGTATGACGCCGACGATCGGCTTATGCTTTGCAATGACCGCTATCAGGATATGTTTGGCGACAAAGGCTATCAGATACGCCCCGGCATCACGGTCGATGAGGTAATACAACTGTCGGCCGAGGTTGACCCCGAGTCGTATGACGGCGACATTGAAGACTGGCGGCGGCAACAGCGCGATCTATGGCGACAGCATATTCACCACCAGCAGTTGCGGCTGAAGGACGGCCGCTGGATCAAACGCGTCGGCGTCACCACCGTCGACGGCATGCGGGTACTGTTCTGGATCGACGTCACCGACCTGCATCAGGCGCTGGAAGACGCCGATGCCGCCTCGCGCAGCAAGAGTCGTTTCCTGGCTAACATGAGTCACGAGATCCGCACGCCGATGAACGCCATCATGGGCATGATGCAGTTGATCGAGCATACCGGCATCAACGCCGAACAGCGCGATCTGTTGCGCAAAATGGAACGCGCGGCGCGCTCGCTGCTGGATATCCTCAACGACATCCTCGACTTTTCCAAAGTGGAAGCCGGCATGATGCTGCTGGATATCGAACCGTTCAAACTGACGGACCTGCTGACGGACGTGTCCACGATTTTATCCGGCACGTTGGGCGGCAAGCGGCTGGCGCTGATATATGAGTCGGATCCCGACATCCCGCCATTGCTGCTGGGCGATGCGCTGCGGCTCAAGCAGATCCTGATCAATCTCGGCGGCAACGCGGTAAAATTCACCGCCAGAGGCGAGGTGCGGATGCAACTGCGCCTGTTGCAGCGCGGCGAACAAGGCGTGCTGCTGGAATTCGCGGTACAGGATACCGGCATCGGCATCAGCGCGGACGCCATAGAACACATTTTCACCGGTTTCAGTCAGGCGGAGGCCTCCATTTCACGCCGCTATGGCGGCACCGGACTGGGGCTGGCCATCAGCCACCGGCTGGCGGCGCTGATGGGCGGTCAGCTACAGGTACGCAGCGAAGTCGGCCGCGGCAGCCGCTTCTGGTTTCAAATCTGGCTGCAACCGGCGCAAAAGCAGCCGGACGAAATTTTCGACGCGCCGCCGCCCGCGGCCCCTCAGGTCAAACAGCCGCCGGATCTCGCCGCGCCGCCGACGCAGCGACAGGCACATCCACAGCGACTGATCGGGCTCCGGCTGTTGCTGGTGGAAGATAACGAAATTAACCAGGATGTGGCGATCCGTCTGCTGGCGCGCGAAGGCGCGCGGGTCAGCGTGGTCGGCGACGGTTTGCAAGGCATCCAGGCGCTGGACGCCGCGCCGGCTGCCTACGATCTGGTTCTGATGGATATGCAAATGCCGGTCATGGATGGTTTACAGGCCACGCTGGCGATCCGCAGCGAGCCGCGTTTCGACCCGCTGCCGATCGTCGCCATGACCGCCAACGCCACGCAATCGGACCGGGAGAATTGTCTGAAGGCGGGAATGAACGACCATATCGGCAAGCCGTTCCATATGGAGGCATTGGTCAACATGATCCTGCGCCATTGCGGACGCATTAGCCCTCCGGCGGCGCCCGTGGAAACGGAGGCGGCGCAGTCCGGGGATAGCGTGCTGGATGCCGAAGACGCCCTGTTGCGGCTGGGACAGGATCGGGCGTTCTACCGCCGGCTCTTGCAGGATTTTGCCCCTGCGGCGCGGCGCCTGACGCAGCGCATCATCCAGGCGCTGGCGGAGGATAACCCGGCCGACGCGCGCGATGCCGCGCATCAGCTCAAGAGCACCGCCGCCGCGACCGGCGCGCGCCGGTTGATGGCCGGCTGCGCCGCTATCGAACGGGAGGCCGGCGGCGGCGCAAACAGCCGGTCGCTGTCGCAACGGGCGACGGCATTGCCCGAACTGCTGAGCCGCGCGCTGGCGGCGCAGCAGGCGTGGTTACAACGTCACGACGGCGAAGAAAACGACGAAAGCCCTGCCGCCGAGGATAACGGCGCGCTGGCGCAGGATCTGGCCGAACTGGCCGCCGCGCTACAGGCCAGCGACATGGCCTCGCTGGACCTGTTCGATACGCTGCTGGCCCGCCATCGCGTTCAACTCGGCCCGCAGGCCCAACCGCTGTGCGATGCGATAAACGCTTTCGACACCGACGGCGCGCTCGCCATTATTCGGGAACTGCAAATGACGCAATGCCATTCCGCTGTCGCGCGCCGTTAAGCCGCCGGCCTATTCCCCTGCCGCGCCGTCGATAATAAATATCTGCGCCGGCAGGTGGAAATCTCTCAGCGTCAGCAGCGCCAACGGCCCGCCGCCCAGTTCGCTGCGCAGAATATAGGTCAGAGGCTGCCCCTCCGGCGTTCGCCACACCACGCGGAAGCGGCTGCCGTCCAACTGCTCGACTTTCGCTTTCTCCAGCAGCCGCATCCAGCCCCATACGCCCGCCTCGTTCGCATACAGCCGAACGCCGGTGTTATTTGACTGCCAGCTCAATATTGCGCCGGGCTTGTAACTTTCCCCCGGCCAGCGAAACCGCTGCCAGCTCTCCATTTGGTTAAAATAGTTCAGCGTTTGTCCATCCACCGTCAGCATCGTCTGCGCCACCTCGCGCGTCGCGCGCGGCATCAGCTCGAAGCGAATCCCCGCATCCCCTTGCGCCAGCAGCGTATCCGACAACATACTCAACTGGTTGATGGCGGTCAGAAAACGCGGATTAAACGTTACTCCCCGGCTGTGCTGCGCCGCCGGCACCCACCGATTGCCCTCCTTGCGCAATAGTCCGCCAAGCTGCGTGTGTAAAAATTGCTCGATGCGCCCGGTATCCGCCCGCAGATAGAGCGACAACAGCGGCAGCGACGCATCATTGCCGGTATCGGCAAACGGATAACGGCCGGTAAAAGCATGACGCCAATCATTAACGACGCTCCGTTGCCAGCGGGCGTTCAGGCTCTGCGCGGCCGGCTGAAGCAGTTGTCGGCGGGATTGCGCCAACGGTTGCACAAACAGCGTCTGCCCCACACCGCCCCACTCGCTCCCCAGACTCTCCGCCAGCAACCGACCGTAATCCCAAATGGCGGTCAGTTCGGCGGCGTTTCCCTGAAACACGCGCTGCGCCAGCGCCTGCGTCATCGCCTGCGGGTCGGCGGAATCCATCACCTGACGGAGCTTCAGCCGCAACTGCGACACCCGCGTCAGATAGGTCGGCAGGTTGGGAGCGGCGGCGCCCGGCGTTCCCTCCGCCAGCGCCAGCCATGGGCCGAAAGTCTCATCCAGCGGCCCGGGCCGTTCGCCCGGCAGGTCGCTGCCGCCTGACGCCGGCACGCCGGTTTTTCGCTGTAGCGTCGCCAGCGCGGACTGTGACAGCGCCTCGGCTACTCTCTGCGGCGACTGACCGGTTTTCCCCTGCCAGACCAGCGTATTGATCAACGCCAACAGCGGGGATCGTCGCGTATCCGCCATCAGCCGCAACTGTTCCGTAACATCCGCAAGGTCCTCCGCCCGACGCCAGCGCACATCGTTGAGAAAGTCGAGCCAGGCGCCGCTGAAATCCCTGAAATAGCGGGCGGTCAGCCGCGCTTGCAACTGCCCGGACGATACGCCGTCCGCCAGCGGTTGTTTGCCGTCGCTCAGTACCCAGTCCATCTCCCGCCGCCGCTCATCGGCTATCTGCGCTATCGCCGGCTTCACCTGCTCCTCCCAGGCCTGACGGGTGAACATCCCCGGCACCACGCCGTCGCTGACGAACAGCAGGCTGGCGTCGGTATCGCCCGCCATCCGTTCAATCGTCATATCGGCATAACCCGACGCCGCCTGTGCCAACAGCCGCTGGTACAGCGTGGTTTCGGTTTGACTCATGCCCATCTGGTCCAACAGCCCGCGGCGGACATCCTCAATCAAAGCCCGATCCGGCTCAATTCGCCACTCGGGATGCGCCGCCAGATTGTCCGCATAAAAACGAAATAACGCCGGTGAAATTTCCTGCCAGACACCGCCTGCCGCACCGGATTGGTCAGGCGGATTTTCCGTTAAAACCGCAGACAGAAAGTCCGGTTCGGTTTTCTCCGGGTGGGCCAGCATCAGGTAGGCTTTTAGCTGCGCATAACCGGCACGGGTATATTTTGCTTCCTGCCGGACAGCGGGCGGCAAGCGCAGCATATCGCGCAGCGACGCCGCCAGATGGCGCGCCGCCGTATCGCGGATAAGCGCGCGCTGGGCGATAAAATAATGAGGCCACAGCGCTTGCAGCAGCGCGTCGCGCTGATTCAGGCCAAAATGACCGTACCAGGGCGCGTCATGTTGCAGACGGACTATCGCCTGCTGCAAAGCCTGCACGTTCTGCAAACGCGCCGTTAACGAACGGTCGGGCGCCGTAGCGGCCTGAACCCGTTCGATACCGACGCGGATATCCTGCCGGTTGCTCAGGAAAGACAACAGGCTACCCGCCGCCGCCAGCACGCTCAGGGTAATGATCCCCCACTGAATCCCCTTCGCCCACGGCAGTCCCAGCCGCTCGCCCCGGACGACTTTACTGTCGCTCAGCACGCCCTGCCATACCGGATCAGGCAACCAGCTGTGCGGCACGCCGCCCGGCCTCACCGTCACCGGCAGGCTGAACAGTATGCCGCGTAAAGGGAATACCGAAACGCCGGACAATAGCGCCGTGGCCGTCTTATGCCAGCGCGCGATCCCGCCCGCTTCCAGCGTTTGCGCCAGCCGCAGCAGAAAGTCATGCTTTGGCTCGCGCATCATTTGCCCGATCCCCGCGCGCGTCAGTCGGGGAACCAGTTGAGACAGACGGTCGTTCAGGGTGGCCGGGTCACAGCGGGACGGCAATAGACAGCCGACCGGCTGCGTTTCGCGTTCGCTCTGCGACCATTGACTGTTTTGCACCTCCCACAGCCAGACTGGCGCCTGCCAGCCCAGTAGTCGAGCTCGCTCGTCCAGTTGACGGCGGGCCGAATCCACCGCCGCCGACTGTTGGCTCTGTTCAGCGGTCAGCGCCCATACCACGCCGTCCAGCGGTCGACGGCGACGCAACCGACGACATCGCGCCAGTTGTTCGCTATCCGCCGTCCCGGCCGGGCCGCCCCACAGCAACAGCGTCTGGCTGCCTTCCTGCCATTGCTGCGACGTCAGTCCGGGCGCCAGCGCCTCAACCTGCGGCGCCTCCCCCACCACCAGTAGAATGCGCACATGGCGTCGCCAGTAACGACCGTAGCGGTTGCGCAGATGGGTCTTGATATCGTCATGGTCATGTGCGGCCGGCGCGATCTTTTTTTCAGGCTTTGGCTGTGAGGGGAAACGCATCGATTTAATGAATCCGGACATATTGCCAAGTGCCAGAAAAGCCAGCGTCAGCAATATTCCCCAGATAATGAGTCCGCTCATGATCAAACGCCAAATCAGTGCGCGATCCGGCGATGCATCCTCCACCCACCACCACCAGATAAATCCAATCATCAACATCAGCAGCGTCACTGAAAGAAAAATTAATATTACCGTTCGGCTCACTGATACGTTATTCGATTTATTTTCTTGTTCCATAAGGTTTAACTATTCCTAACGCGAGTGGGTATTGCGGATCGCCCGCTATCCAGCCTACGGGTTGTTCGGTTATTTCGCAGCGCAAGGCGGCCAGCGTTTGCACAATGACCTGTTCTATTTCTCCGGTATAGCCCCAGTTGCCATCCTGAATATATTGATTAAGCGGCCAGCCCGTTTTTTCCAAAACAGTCATATCCGCCTGAGAAAAAAGAAAGCAATCTTCCGGTATGTGGTCTGACCGGGCTTGTTTTATCGCTCGGGAAGCCGCCGTGGCAATATCCTCCTTCAATTCTGGCTGGTGATATTCGCCGCGATACAGTTTTACTTTACCGTTCTTTTTTAATAACCAGACAAATGCCGCTTCGCCCGCCGGTAATGTTAATGAAGCCGATGCAGGCATGCTTTGGCTACCGGCGTACAATATAGCGGCGTCGTCACCGGCTGAATTCAGTCGACTAATGGCTTCATTCAGTCCGCTCACTCCGTTCCATTTTTCCGGCTGACCGGGTAACACTATTTTCGGCGACAGCTTTTGTAATTGTTCAGAGAATGAGATCCAGGATTGCTCGCTCCCCAACCAATAACAGCACAATAAATCAGCGCCCGGATCCGCTCCATATTGCTCATGCCATTGAATCGCCGCGGTACGGGCGAGTTGGCATTCTCGTTCTTCGCGGGTAAGGGAAAATGATCTTAACAAGCGGATGGCTTTGCCCGCGGACTCAATGCGAGCGGTTGGCATAGCATGCGCATGTTTCAGCAAACGGCGCCAATGGGATGATGTTGTTCCTGCCGCGCCGATTAACACCGCCTCGGACAGGGCTGCCCATTGACGGTGTTGCTCCCACCATTGCTGAATCAATTGGTTAGCATGCCGTTGGTAAGTCTGGGCGTTATGGCACGCCAACTGATAATAAAGCAGGCGCAGAACAAAGCATAATAAGCCGGCCATTGCGCCGATTAAGACGACGGCAAAAAATAACCCAGCGTTGATATTTTCCTCGGGCAACAATACCGCGCCGATCGCAACCAGCGATAAATAGACGCCGCCGGCCGACAACCAGCGTTTGCCAAGCGGTTTTCCCGCCTGGGCATAGGGTGGAAAATCAGGCAGCGGCGTCATGGATTGACTCGATAGTCGGGAAATGAACTCACCAGAGTGCAACCGCATGCGCATCGATGGCCGTGCAAGGCGATAGGCTTGCCGTCGATCAGGCAGGTCGCACTCCCTTCCGCGATAACGCTAGCGCCGTGTCGGTTGCACGCCACCGCATCCCCCTTGCAGGCAATCGGTTTACCAAAGCACTGATAGTGTCCGCCTAATACCTGACCGCCATATTCACGTAATGAATCGCCTTTGCGGATGATATTTTTCATCGCGTTATTACCTCTACCTCTCCATTGGATTGAAATATGCATTTTTTATTGTCGACCGCCGTCGGTTCCGCGCTGATTTATTGCGGACAGGTTTTCGGCTCCGGCATCCTTAACGGCTCTTTGATCGGGTATCGCTCATGGGTGGGCGAGAAACAGGAGGTGGTGACCTTCACCTCATCGCAGGGCAGAAAATGCACCGTGATGCCGCAGTTATCTTCCGAGGTATAAGGCGGCAGCGGCACCACCTTGCTGTGCCGGCGTTTCTGGTCGTCCATTTTCTTTTGCCAGGCCAGATATTTAGCTCGGTCGGCAAAGCCGGGGAAACCTTTTGAACCACTCACCCCGGTTTCCCAGTCGACCCGCACCGTCATGCCCGGCCGCCACCGTGCCGGGGCGCGGTAACAGCAACCGCCGCCGCCGCCCTGATAGGCGCCGACGCTGTCGATGCCCGATATGCCGTCCACGCTGAAGCGGTTGATTGCCCAGTGGGTATGATTGATGACGATAAGCGTATCCGCCTGAGCGGCGGCCGACAGCAGCAGGCCGCACAGCGCCAGGGGGATTAACGGTATTTTCAAGATATAAACTCCTTTTTAAAGAGGGTCGTTGGCGACGACATAAGGGTCGGTCTGTAACTGCTGAAGCCGTTGCCAGGCGAACGCTTCACGTTCCTGATCCAAAAAAATATTTGCGGCGGTGGCTTCCCGCATCGCGCGATAGCTGGCATGGAACAGCGCCTCACTCGCACGGGTAAGGCCGTTTTGCCGCATGAAAGAACACATCAACATCTCCGCATCGCTGACGATCAACAATTGTTCAAGCTGTTGATCGTCAAGGTCTATTTTTTCCGGCTTTTCTTCTGATGGTGATGCGTTATCGCCGGTTAACCAGACCGGCTCGCCCTCTCTGTCTAACCAGCTCCAGAACATCGCGGGGCGTAATAAATGTTTCTGCTGCGAATCAAGAAGAATATGGGTAAATAAATGCGGGAAGATGCGCGGATCGAAAAAACGCAGAATACCGGGCTGACCACAATGAGTCGCATCCAGGCACGCCGTGAAATATTCTGACAGCATGTTGAACGACCAGGCGGAACACAGCGTCAACAGCCGAGGTTGCTTCGCTAAATGTTGAATCAGTTGCTCGGCCCATTGACGCTGTTCGAGCAGGCCTAAGTTGATACGAATCAAGAGCGGCGCCGCATCGACTTCACTTTCCTCCGGCAATCCGGCGAATAATGAACACCAGGGGATTGCCGGTGAAAAAGTTTCCAACGCCGGAATTAAGGGCGTATTCGCGCCGCTTTGATCGACAATAAGATCGAGGTGATCGCTTTCGGCGTTTTTCACCGCGGTTTCAAGTAAAGAGAACCAACCTGCCGGTTGCTGAGTAGTCATTGTATTATCCTCTGAAGACAAAACCCTGAGCCGCCGCCTGCGCTTTTTTGAGACAGTCTTCACATACCGAAGCAGGCAATTCAGGCAACGGGAAATCGGCGCCGGATGGGGCATCCATTTTATGCCGGCCCTTTAAACTCAGCTGGCTGGGGCCATGAATTTCAATTTCCCCCTTAGGGGACAAACGGATATAAGCGCCGCCGCAGGCCAAGGTGATCCCTTGTTTCGCGGTGATCTGAATATGTCCCTGCGTGGAGTTCACCGTAATATCCTGCAAGGCGATGGCATCCATCACATCCGCATGCGACTCAATGGATAAGGCGCCTTTTGCCGAAACCAGACGCATGCCTTCATTTTGCGACAACACCGACACCGCCTGACGGGCATTAATGCCTATCCGTTCCGCGCTGCCGATATGTACCTCCCCCGCGCTCTGCGCATACAGCGCTTTACCGCTCTGTAGCATGACGACATGCGGACTGACGACGCCGATACCTGCCGGCGCGCTTAATAACAGCGCCGCCGCTTTCAAACCATCCGCATTGCACTGATATTCTTTTAACGAATCGGCATCCGGCTGTAGATTACGATGGGTCTGCGTGATACGCCGCCATTCCGTAACCTGACTCATCGCACCTTTTATCAGACTAAGCGCCGCGCCCATCTCCAGCGTCTTATCACCGGCTTTACTCTGTTCGTCCGCGCTGATGAACAGCCCTTTCCCCGCCCGTATCGCGCCCCACTGGTCGGTGCGCAGCTCAAACCCTTCTCCACGCCGCTGACGGCTGCCGTCCACCAGATGCCCCAGGTTCAGCTGCGACTTGCCGCCGTACTCGGTCGACAGCTTGATATGCTCTTTGCCCCGCTCGTCCTCCATCCGCAGCTTGTTGTTCGCCGGCG
>NZ_JBEIAB010000013.1:0-132962 GCF_040240345.1 Brenneria sp. g21c3
CCTATATCGAGCGTTATAACCGGACAGTGCGTTATGACTGGCTGGGGCAATATATATTTTCCTCACTGGACGAATTACAACGGTACGCAACAGAATGGCAGTGGTTTTATAATCACGAAAGGCCGAAATGGCAGTGGTTTTATAATCACGAAAGGCCGAATATGGCGTTGGGCGGATATACCCCAAAACAGCATGTGTTACGTGCTGCATAACTCTACTTATGGCATCCGTTAAAAATGGGGGGATTACCATCGGGCGGGGCACCAGTCATGGCGCAACCGAACACCCAGCCAACGACAGTTGGCTAACGACCCCCTGAGCCAGAGGCTGATTCAGTTGCATCATGACAGCTGGGGGACTTACGGTATCCGCGCCTGCAAAGTGATTTACGCGATGAGCAACGATTTCACGGCAAGGCACGTATCAGCCGCCTGATGAAACAGTCTGGTCTGAAAGCGGCGAATCAGGTTCGTTACAAAGTGACGACCAACAGCCGGCATGATTATCCGGTAGCGCCCAATCTGCTGAACCGGGCGTTTAATCCGTCAGCGGCGAATATCGCGTGGGCTTCGGATATAACGTATATCCGCACGGGAGAAGACTGGCTCTATCTGGCGACGGTGATTGACCTGTATTCCAGACGCATTATCGGCTTGAGTCTGAGTAATCGCCTGAAAAAGCAGTTGGTGATTGACGCGTTAGAGATGGCAATAAAACAGCGCAGACCGACGGGGAAGGTCATCGTAAATTCGGACAGAGGGAGCCAGTACGCCAGCCATCGGTATCGTGAGATATTGAAAAACAATGAGTTAGTCTGCTCAATGAGCGGGAAAGGCTGCTGATGGCAGCGTAATTAGGTGGGAATAATTTCGGGGATAGATCAGTCGTTAAAAAACCAAACGATGGGAATGGTGTAATGTCCTGTATCCGCAACCCTTTCTCAGCCACAAAACCAAAATGGCCTACGAAATTTCTCTTTCTGATGCGTAAGCCATTTCGCGCCGGATACCCCGCTACTCTGGGGGTATCATAGAGACGAAAAAAAACCGTATGCCTTTGACAGCGATACGGTTTTCATTCATCCAGAGATGTATAGGATCATCCCGGAATAGATAAGTGGCGGAACGGACGGAAATCGACCTTATCATCTATATATATGATAAGTAACAAAACTCATTACCATTCATAATCGCTGTAGGCCATATTGTAGGTCATTTTGAAAATGTTCTGCAAGCAAGGATAGCTTCTCATCTGCTTATCTACCGGTCGGATACCAAACTATCGGACAGTCAAAAACCAGCACAATCCCCCAACAAATACAAAAAAACAAAATATAATCATACATAAAATACAAAATTAATATTTTTTACCTACCGTTATTATTGCACTACCCGTTACTATGAAATAGTTATCGGGATGTTAGTCAATTCCCGCCGATAGCTACCAACGTTGCACAGCAATTTAGTGCAGTTGCACTACAATAAACATTATAAAATTTGTGGCAATCCGCACATAATCCGAATTCATACACACCAAACTTACATAATTAATTGTTTTTTTTAACACATTACATCTACCCATCAGAAACAGAATAATTGGCGTAGTTTTTGCTTATACCATGCTATATGAAAGCGTACGCTGATAGCGGTGTACACACCATTTCTCAAAAAGTGTTGTGGAGGACAGAATATGTCCATCGTGTATTCAACTGAGAACATGGCTGACAAGCAGCGTTTTGAATACTGGACAGAGGTCGTTTGTCGTCATTGCCTCAAGGCAACGAATCGGCCGGTATCCAAGAGCGGCTTTCTGGCATACATGCAATTCCGGGCAATCAAGTCCCTTTCGCTTGCTACGCTCAATGCACCGGCACATCACTGGAAACGGGGGGCACAAGAGCTACGTAGCGGCCCCAATGACGATCTTTGGCTTGGACTGGTGCAGCGGGGGCAGGCTTGGTTCGAACAAAGTGGCCGGCAGGCCGTACTGCCAGCGGGCAGTATGGTACTGTATGATTCAGCCAAAGAATTCACTTTCAACATCGACTCGCAAGCGCTGCATATCTTGCGTATTCCCCGCCCGTTGTTAATGCGGCGCATCCCTAACGTAGAGAAATTCACCGCCATCTCGCTGGATGCCAGCCGGCCAGGCATGACGCCGCTGCGGGAGATGCTGTTGCAAGCCAGTTCAAATTCCCTTCTGATGACCCATGACGACATGGCTATCAGGTATTTCGACATGATGTTGGACATGTTGGTCTTTAGTCTGCAAGTCGCGGATAACGATAACGCGAGCGACCGCTATTACAACCTGTATGAAAAAATCGTGCAATATATCCGCGACCATTTACAGGATGACGCTCTGTCGTTGGATATGATCGCGAAAGCGCACTACGTATCCCCCCGCACCGTGGTGCGGGCGTTCTCCGCCCGGCAAAAAACGCCCATGGCCATGGTATGGCAAGAACGGCTATTGGCCTGTCGCCATGCGCTGCAGGATAAACGCGCGCGCAGCGTATCTCAGATAGCCATGGAGTACGGTTTCAAGGATCTCTCCCACTTCAGCCGGGCGTTCCGCCAAGCATTCGGTTATGCGCCAAGTTCATTGTTGAAACAGGAAATCGTCCAGTCCTGAGTCTTATCGCCCCGCCTCTGAGCGACAGCGACCTGTACAGGCGCTGTCGTTTTTTTTATTCCGCCTACGCGAAACTCAACGAGATATACGATCTTTTTCACCGGATTTCTTCCCCCTGGGCAAACTGTCCTTTTGAGTACATCCCTTGTCCATTTGAGCCATGGCGGTAATAGCACTCTCGGGTTAAAAGTGTCAATCAGGAGCGGAATCAATTTTCTACTCCGCCATTGATGGCGTCGGTGCCTTCATCTACAGGCAGGCAAGACGAAAGAAATAACCACATCTTATGGTCTGAAATCACTAACAGGCCGCAGTCATTATTCCGTTTTAAACGTGGGGGTTAATCATGAAATCAGTCAAAGGTAATCGTTTGCAATATCCTAACCGCGATCCTGAGACGATGAAAAGAGGAGGTCTCAGCGCGATGATGCGATCTACTCGCTGGCGCCGACGGTATGTTATTCCTTTGGCTGCAATCTTATTTTTTCAATCCGCCCAGGCGGTGGATTTGGATTCGCTGGATTTAGTTCCTGCACCAGTGGGCACCGACGCTTTTCTTTCCTATTTCACCTATGCCCATCGCGACACTTATAAACCCGTCGGCGGCAATTATATTAAAGATGATACTCGGCTGAATTCAATGATTGGTATTTTCCGTTATGTCCATTATATGGACGTCGGCGGATTTACCCTGGCGCCCCAAGTATTATTACCCTATGGACGACTCTATGATGGCAAGCTGGCCGGCACGGAACTGAGTTCAACATCAGGGCTGGGCGATCCGATCCTCACCGCGCCCCTTTGGCTGATCAATAATTCAACTTCCGGAACCACTTTCGCCATTGTGCCTTATCTCTATCTCCCTATGGGCAATTACGATGCCGGGGAGACGCTGAACATAGGCGAAAACCGCTGGAAGTTTGATTTTCAGGTGGGCGGAACCCAGCGGCTTGGCGATAACTTTATCGCACAGGCATCATTCGATACCACCTGGTATGGCGACAATGACGACGCCGTCAGCCGGGGTGACGGCACGCTTTCACAGGACAACAGCTATCAGGCGCAATTATGGCTGTCCTATATTCCTCCTCAGGACAAAACCTGGACCTTCGCCGTCGGTTACGCCAAAAACTGGGGCGGTACCCAATATCTGGACGGTTCAGCGAACGGCGCCGCCACACGCTCACAGCAGGTGCGTTTGCAAACGGCGAAATTTGTGCGGCCCGATTTGCAGGTGCAGTGGCTGGTTCAGCGCGACATCAGCGTAGACGGCGGGTTCCAGACCGATTTCAGCACCACGCTGCGTATTATGAAACTGTTTTAATCTCTACCGGGTCGACGGACCCGGAACGTTCAATTCCAAGTACCGTACACAGTCGCGTTACACCAGGGTAATGCCCTCCCGAACAACGAATCGGGGTACGGTTGTCCTTTTTAGCAAAACAGATGTCCCGGTGAAACAAGCATCCCGAATCGTCTGCCTACATAGTATTAACCAGGTCGGGGAGCGGCCGCGTGCGCCGGCGGCGACCGGTCATACCTGTCCGCTCTCTTCGGTAAGCTGACTATTGAACATCAATCAGGAGCCCTTATGGAATCCGCAATCGACAAACATTTGAAATGCCCCCGGACACTGTCCCGCCGTGTTCATGATGACTATCAGCCGCCGTTTCCCATGTTCGCGGGCCGTGCCGATGAAAGCCTCACACAGGTGGTCATGGCCTATCTCGGCGTGCAGTTCCTTGAAGAGCAGCGTGATGCGGCCCTGAAGGCCATGCGCCACATCGTCTCAAGTTTTAGCGTCGACGACGGCCCGGGGAATCACGATATGACCTACCATGTCGACGCTCAGGGCTATGGCAATTTCATCGTCGTCGGCTACTGGCGCGATCCGGCGGCATACTGCCGCTGGCTGCGTTCGCCGTCGATCGCCGACTGGTGGGCCGATGACGCACGGCTGAACGAAGGGCTGGGCTATTTCCGCGAGATCATCGCCCCGCGCGCCGACCAGTTCGAAACCCTGTATGCATTCAAAGAAGATCTGCCAGGCGTCGGCGCCATCATGGATAACATCAGCGACGAAGTGCAGGAGCACGGCTATTGGGGCTCGGTGCGCGATCGTATCCCGCTCTCGCAAACCGACTGGCTGCAACCTTCGAGCGAGTTGCGCCTCCTGTCCGGCGATCCCGCCAAAGGCGGCCGCGTTGTGGTGCAGGGCCATGACAATATCGCGCTGATCCGTTCCGGACAGGACTGGGTCGACGCCGGAGAAGAAGAACGCGAGCTGTACTTTAAGCAGATGCTGCCCCCCCTGCAGGACGGCATGGATTTTCTTCGCGACGAGGGTCAGGCGCTGGGCTGCTACAGCAACCGTTTCGTGCGCAACATCGATCTGGACGGCAATCTGCTGGATATCGCCTACGATATCGGCTACTGGCGCTCGCTCGACAAGCTGGAGCGATGGGCGGAATCCCACCCTACCCACCTGCGCATATTCACCACATTTTTCCGCGTCGTCACCGGACTGCAAAAACTACGGCTCTATCACGAAGTTTCCGTCTCCGATGCGCGCCACCAAATGTTCGAATACATCAACTGTCATGCACAAACCGGGATGATGCGCGATGCGCAATCTGAGAACTGATCACCCCTTTTTCAATCTACCCCTAGGGCGGATTCGTCGAACTATTGATGAAGCGCCGCATTCATGAAGGAAATAACATGGCTATTGAACGCCCCACGCCCGAACAACTGCAAGAGATCGCCGACCGCCTGCACATCCAACTGACGCCGGAACTGGCGAGTGAATACCTGGCGCTGATGCAAGCCAATTTCGACGCCTATGACCTGGTTGACGAATTGCCTGATGATATCCCCGAGACGCGTTACCCGCGCGAGGCCGGTTATCGCCCCGAGGGTGCGGAAAACCCGCTGAATGCCTGGTACTACAAAACCGAAGTGAAAGGCGCCGGCGCCGGCAAGCTGGCTGGCCGCACCGTCGCGCTCAAGGATAACGTTTCCCTGGCCGGCGTACCGATGATGAATGGCTCCACCACGCTTGAGGGGTTCGTGCCTTCTTATGACGCCACCGTCGTCACCCGTCTTCTGGATGCCGGCGCCACGATCAGCGGTAAAGCCACCTGCGAGCACTTTTGTCTTTCCGGCGGCAGCCATACTTCCCATCCGGCGCCGGTGCACAACCCCAACCGTCACGGCTACGCCGCCGGCGGCTCCTCCTCCGGCAGCGCCGCGCTGGTGGCCTCGGGTGAGGTCGACATGGCCATAGGGTGCGATCAGGGCGGTTCCATTCGCATCCCGTCGGCATTCTGCGGCACTTATGGCATGAAACCCACCCATGGTTTGGTGCCTTATACCGGTATTATGCCGATCGAGGCCACAGTGGATCATGCCGGCCCGATTACCGCCAATGTCCGCGATAACGCATTGATGCTGGAAGCGATCGCCGGCGCCGACGGGTTGGATCCGCGTCAGTATGCGCCCGCGGTGCAATCCTATACCGAGTTTCTGAACCGCGGCGTGGACGGCCTGAAGATCGGTATTGTGACCGAAGGGTTCCAGCTCGCCAATCAGGATCCGCGCGTCGCGGACAAAGTCCGAGAAGCCATTGCTCGTTTTGAACGTCTGGGTGCCACGGTCGACGAAATATCGCTCCCTGAACATACACTGGCGGGCGCGCTCTGGACGCCGATCGGCTGCGAAGGGCTGACCATGCAGATGATGCACGGGAACGGCATGGGGTTTAACTGGAAAGGTCAGTATGACGTGGCGCTGCTGGATAAACAGGCGCAATGGCGTTCCCAGGCCGAAGCGCTGTCCGCTTCGCTCAAAATCTGTATGTTCGTCGGACAGTACGGACTGGAGCGCTACAACGGCCGCTACTATGCCAAGGCACAGAACATCGCACGCAGAGCCCGTGCGGGTTATGACCGCGAGCTGGCAAACTATGATGTGTTGGTGATGCCGACCGTTCCTATCACCGCGCAACCTCTGCCTGAGAAAGACTGTTCCGTTACTCAATACATATCGCGGGCATTTGAAATGCTCGGCAATACCGCGGCACAGGACATTACCGGTCATCCGGCCTTCTCTGTTCCCTGTGGGCTGGTCGATGGTTTGCCGGTGGGGCTCATGCTGATTGGTCGTCACTATGGCGAAGGTACGCTTTACCAGGCAGCGTCGGCGTTTGAAGCGGCGGGAGACTGGCGCAAGTTCTAAAACGCGGTAGCATGGACGACGGGGTTGATTCTGCCATCCATGCCACGCCGAATTCAGCGACCCGACCGCGCGGCGCCTTTCGCACGGCCGGGTAGCAAATGCGTATGCCCGGATCCCTACTGCACCTGCCGCGGGTTACACACAAGCACTGACGCTATGGAGATATCATGCCGCATAAATTTTCTTCGCTTTTCCATGCATTGCCCTTCTCCTTCCCCCATTTCACCCGCCGCCGGCATCCCGTGCGGGGCCGCTACCGGCGGTCGCTGCTGCTGGCCTGCGCGATGGCGTCGTGCGGCGCACAGGCCACAGCCACCCAGTTTCCGCTGACGTTGCAGAACTGCGGCAGCACGCTGACCTTTCAGCGCGCGCCCACAAAAGTGGTGACCATTGGCCAGACGGGAAGCGAGATGTTGTATGCCCTGGGACTGGGCGACAAATTAGTGGGAACGTCGCTGTGGTTTAACAACGTGCTGCCGCAATACCAGGCGCAGAACGCCAAGGTTGAGCGGCTGGCCGATAACGCGCCGGGATTTGAGACCGTCATAAGCAAACGGCCGCAGTTGGTGGTCTCACAGTTTGAAATGATGGTTGGCCCGCAAGGCGTGGTGGGCAGCCGTCAGCAATTTGACGAGTTAAATATTCCCACCTACGTGATGCCCGCCGATTGCGAAGGTAAAAATAATTTGATAGGCGCCGACGGCACGCGCCAGGAAACCTTCCGCATTGAGAGTCTGTATAAAAGCATCAGCCAATTGGCGGCGATTTTCGATGTGCAGCCGCGCGGTCAACAACTGAATGACGAGCTGCAGGCCAGACTGGCCAAAGCCAGAGCCATGACGCAGCGGCAGGATCTCTCCCACACCAGCGCGCTTTTCTGGTTTTCCAGCAGCGATCTCAAGAGCGATCCGTTTGTCGCGGGCCGCAAAGGCGTGCCTGACTTCATGCTCAACACGCTGGGCGTACACAACATCGTCGAGTCTGACGAAGAGTGGCCGGCTGTCGGCTGGGAAACCATCGCCAAGGCCAACCCGACGTTTATCATCATTGCCCGGATGGATCGCCGTCGTTTCCCGGCCGATGACCACCAGAAAAAACTGGCGTTTCTGCAACACGATCCGGTCACTCGCAACATGGCGGCGGTCAAGAATAACCGCATCATTATCCTGGACGCCGAAGCGATGCATGCCAGCCTGAGAATGTTCGGCGGCCTGGAAACGATCGCTTCCGCCATCGCCAAAAACGCGGATTTGCCCAAATGACCAGAAAATGGCTGGTCAGTCTTATCGCCTGCCTGGCGCTTATCGCCGCGATATTACTGGGCGTCGCCATCGGCGAAACATCGATAAAGCTCACCGTCGTCGTACAGGCGATAGTCAATAAACTGGGGTCGGCGGGCTACATACTGGATCCCATCGACGAAGGGATTATCTGGAATTACCGCCTGCCCCGCGCCCTGGTCGCCGGGGCCTGCGGCGCGGGCCTGGCGACCTGCGGCGTGATACTGCAATCGCTCCTGCGCAATCCGCTGGCCGACCCCTATCTGCTCGGCATCTCCGCCGGCGCGTCGACCGGCGCGGTGCTGGTCGCATTATTCGGATTGGGCGCCGGCGTGCTCACCCTCTCCGGCGGGGCCTTTGTGGGCGCCATCACCGCCTTTGCGCTCGTCACTCTGCTGGCCCGGGCCGGCGGCGCCTCGGCCCCGGCGACGCAAATCATTCTGGCGGGTATCGCCGGCTCGCAACTGTTCAATGCGCTGACCGCATTTTTAATCACCAAGTCGGCCAACTCTGAACAGGCGCGCGGCATTATGTTCTGGATGCTGGGCAGCCTCAGCGGCGTTCGCTGGTCTTCGGTCTGGCTGGCGGTCCCGATATCCTTGCTGGGGCTAATCGTTTGTTTGTGGCATCGCAGGGCGTTGGATGCATTCACCTTCGGCGTTGATTCGGCCGCGGGGCTAGGCATCCCCGTCCGGCGGATACAGCTGCTGTTGATCAGCAGCGCAGCGCTGGTGACCGCCATTATGGTGTCGATCGTCGGCTCCATCGGTTTCGTCGGGCTCGTCATTCCCCACGCCGTTCGTCTGCTGTCCGGCACCCGGCATGCCCATCTGTTGCCATTAAGCGCACTAAGCGGCGCACTGTTTCTGATCGCGGCCGACATCCTTTCCCGCACGCTGATAGTCGGACAGGTGATCCCCGTCGGGGTGATCACCGCACTGGTCGGCGCGCCGGTATTTGCCCTGATCTTGCTCGATAGAAGGAGAATGCGATGACCGCCGTCCCCTCGCCACCTCAACCGGTTGTGCTCAGCTGCGCCAATCTGAGTTACCAACAAGGTGGCAATGTGTTGTTGCAGGATATCGCGCTGGCGGTACGCCATGAAGAAACGTTCGGCATCGTCGGCCCCAACGGTTCGGGTAAATCCACCTTGCTCAAGCTGCTGAGCGGTTTGCGAAAACCTGACAGCGGAACCGTCCAGCTCGGAGACAAAGACCTGCGGGATTGGCCACGCTGGAGCCGCGCCCGCCAGATTGCCATGGTCGAACAACAGGCTGACACCGAGGACGTCATCAGCGTCTTTGACGTCGTTGCGCTGGGCCGCACGCCATGGTTGTCGGCGCTGAGCCCTTGGTCCGCGCAAGAGGAGGCCATCGTGCGCCAGGCGCTGCATGATGTCGGCGCCGCCCACCTTAGCGCCCGGCGCTGGCACAGCCTGTCGGGAGGCGAGCGCCAGCGGGTGCATCTGGCCAAGGCGCTGGCCCAACGTCCACAAATTTTGCTGCTGGATGAGCCGGGCAATCATCTGGATATTCAGCATCAACTGGCCATTCTGGCGCTGGTACGCCACTTACCGGTCACCACGCTGGTGGCCCTGCACGATCTCAACCATGCCCTGCTGTGCGATCGTTTGGCGGTGCTGGATCGGGGACGGCTGATCGCGCTGGGGCCACCGCGCGAAGTTCTGACGCCGCAACTGCTGCTCAGCACATTCGGCGTTCATGCCCACTATCTGGTCGATCCGTTCGACGGCGCCGCCCTGCTGCGATTCAGGGCGCCTGCGCTATGACGGACCGACGGGCGTAACCACGGCGTCTGACGGAGACACAGGGCGTTGGCTTGCGCCGCGCGGCGAACTTGTCTCTGTCAGCCCATCCCGTGACCGGCACAGCAAAGCATGCGGAAGGTTAACGCCCTATCTTGTTCTTTATGGTCCTTTGTGGCCGTTTTCCGACTGGCCTGAGCTTGCCTGAGGGTAGACGACTTTCGACACGTTTTGGCGGGATTATCCCGCCGCTGGATGGCCATTTTCGGGGTGGTCGCCAGTCAAATCCGAATCCCGATGCGATAAGGGGGTTATATGAACGGAATACATGACGTTGGCGGGATGGACGGGATGGGCCCCGTCGGCCCGACCCAATGGGAACCGGCTTACCATGCCGAATGGGAAAAAGCCGCCTATGCGATGTTTCCTTTCGCGGCGCGCGCCGGCATGTTCGGGCTTGACGAGTTCCGCTGCCATCTTGAAAAACTGCATCCTCTCCATTACCTCACGGCCTTCTATTATGAACATTGGGTAGAAGCGACCGAGCAGATCGGCGAGAAGAAAGGTTACTGGACCCAGGAAGAACTTGAAAAGCGTACCGAATATTACCTTCATTACCCTCAGGTGCCGCTGCCGCCCAACAAAGACCCGGAGCTGGTCAACTTCGCTGAATGGGCCGTCCGCAATGGTTTTTCAACCTCGCGCCAGCTGGATTCCCAACCCAAATTCAAGGTAGGCGATCGCGTGACGGTCGATGCCAGCGTGCCGAAACACCATACTCGCCGGGCGGGCTATGTCCGTGGGCGAACCGGTGAAATCATCATGTATCACGGGGCGCACGTCTATCCGGACACCACGGGTAACGGACTGCCTGAAACTTCAGAACACCTCTATACCCTGCGTTTTACCAACGCGGAGCTGTATGGCGAAGAGGCGGCTGAGCCGAACGGCGTCGTCTGTACCGATGCCTGGGAACCCTACATCACTTTGGCTAAATAAGGAGTTGACGTTATGACACGAGTGAGTCTGGCCCACACCCAGAAAACGGAGGAAGAGATCGCCGCCCGGGTCAAGGCGATTGAATCCATCCTGATTGAAAAAGGCCTGATGTCCGAGGACGGGGTGAATAAATTCGCCGATCTTTATGAAAATGAGATCGGCCCTCATCTTGGCGCGAAGGTGGTGGCGAAAGCCTGGACCGATCCCGCCTTCAAACAGCGTCTGCTGGCTGATGCGACCAAAGCCTGTCAGGAGCTCGATGTTGGCGGACTGCAGGGCGAGCACATGATTGCGCTTGAGTGCACCGATAGCGTACACCATGTGATCGTCTGTACCCTCTGCTCCTGCTACCCCTGGCCTGTGCTCGGCATGCCGCCGAACTGGTATAAGTCCATGCCCTACCGCTCAAGGATCGTGCGGGAGCCGCGTAAAGTGCTGAGCGAGGATTTCCACTTCGAACTTCCTCCTTCGACGGAAATACGGGTGTGGGATTCCAACTCGGAGATCCGCTACTGGGTTCTGCCCTTGCGTCCGGCGAATACCGAAGGCATGACCGAAGAGCAACTGGCGGCTCTGGTGACCCGCGACTCCCTGATCGGGACGGGTCCGGCCACCGCCGTCTAACCATATCGGAGGCGTCTCATGACCCCTATCATCAGCACGGATAACAGCGAACTGGCCACGGCGTTGAATCATCGCGAGGGACAGGCCCCCTTCAATAAACCCTGGGAGCTGCGCGCCTTCGCCGTCGCCGTCGCGGCCTGCGAGGCCGGCGAGTTCGCGTGGTCGGAGTTTCAGGAAGCCCTGACGGAAACGATAAAACAGTGGGAAGCCGCCAATCCCGGTTTTACCCAAGACGACTGGCGCTATTACGAACATTTCGTCACCGCATTGGAAGTGGTGCTGGCGCGGCATGACAAACTGTCGTCAAATGGGCTGGACCATCGGGCGAAGGTGATCCTGGAAACGCCGGTTCACAAACACCATGTAGCTAAATACGATCCTATTATGATCGAGCCAGCTCTGATTTAATTCCTACGGCGGGTTTCTTTGCCTGTCTAACGTATCTGTTTATGTTGTGCTCAAGCAGACCTGACAAAATCCCACTCCTGGCAATGGATAACATTGCCAGGCGTTGATCGTTTAAATGCCCGACGTTATCCCCCCGTCGACAGCGTTCGGCCGCTCTCAGCGGATTGATATGTATTGCTGGAGCCAGCAACGGCAGTACCGTAACGTCCGACTGCACACCAGTGTACACCGGGTTTGGAAAATGCGATGAGTGGGATTGAAACGATCGAACGGAAGGCTAAGTCTGAGTGAAATATCCTGCTCTCCCCTTCCCGACGTGGGCCGTGCCTGATTTATAGTTACCGGATGAATCTTATCGAGTCGATCGCGTTTCATCCGATGGGAAATCTTTTGAGGATTAGTTATCAGCTATCGCAGACAGATTAGAAGAACAGACTTGGCGATTGACCTCTCAATGTTACATTGATGAGACGTTAGAATCGATTGTTCAAATGTTGTGGCGTTATGCGTTACCACCTCTTGAGGTGAAACAATTCTTCACCATACGCAAGTAACAAAAGACTGGGATTATTGCGTGTGACATGGTCCCGTGAACCATGCTGACTTATCTACAGGCTAGCCAGTCATATAGAGCATCAGCGAAAATCCCTGAAGAAACAGCCACACCAATGGCAAAGAACCAAAACTTGAAAGCGGATTTTACAGCATCCTTTCGATTTGAATATGTGTGTATAGTGTCGATAAACAGAATGATTACCACCACGGTTATTAATATTGTCGTAAATAGCATTGACTGGTGAACCTCTCTGCTCGATGAAAGGCAACCTTACTATAAATTGGTATTTTTCAGTTTGGAATTTATTTGAAATCTATCGTTTTTTAAATTTTTCACCCCATGTTTCGCCAGTGGAAAACGATCTTGGTAGCGAGCTCAATCTTGAAAATTTCTGTGGTGTAGCCCCCCAAAAAAACTGAGTGAATGTCAATTTTACGATAATCAATTTGGACCGCCATCGAGGTCTCGAACCCCGGCTCTTACTTCCTGTCACGAAGCAATGCTCTTGCCACGTTGAGCTAATGGCGGCTGGATTTACATTTAAATATCATGGAAATATTATCACATCATGATTTCAAAAGAAAAAAATGCCCACAGAAAAAGTAGGCAAAAAAACATACAGGTGAAGAAGAGAAAATCACTCTTGCCTGATTACCCTACTCCTATTGTTGGTAATAGATACATGTTTGATTGTTTTTTATCCACAGGTAAAGCGGGAAGCCCAGAAACGTAGACTGCGCGCTTGAAAAAGTAGGGTAGCCGACAATTTATATTCTGGGTCTGATATGACGGAGTTATGATTAGATAACCTTAACTTTAGAGTAAGCATGTATGGATACAACAAAAGAACTAAACGGCACGTAAATTTACGGGGAATCGGTGGGCTCTAGTCAAGGGGCGTTTTATTCTGGATGCTTGTTGATAAGATTTCCGACCATTTTGGTGCAAAAGATAATGAAGCAGTCTCCCATCACAACCTTATTATGCATGAAGAGGATAGCCATCATTATGAGCATTGAGCGACGTGTAATTGAACTGATTAAAAAGTATGATGGTCACATCTTTTTTGCAAAGAGATTCCTTGTAATCACTCCCGATACTGATCTAAAGCGGAACGTGAAGCTTGCCAGTGAGGATGCTATAGCTCTACTTACAGAATACGTTGAAAGTTTTGGTATCAGTACGCAAGACATAAGTTTCACTGATTATTTTCCGAATGAGAAGGGGTTATTTGAGGCATTTACACCAAAGGCACCACCAAAACCTCTAACCGTTGGTATGTTGATCGAATCCGCCAAGGAGGGCCGCTGGCTTTATGATTGATTACCAGACAAAAGACTATAAGCCTCCCGATATCGTGGGGTAACATCCCTCCCTGCCGGGGAGCTTGCGTTAACCTGCGTTCCGGGCCGCTTGCAGGGGGAATATCCGCGCTAACGTTTGAAAAACAGTCTTAGCGTGAGATATTTACCATTTTCCAAGCGGCCCTTGCTTACAGTGTTTTAATGCAAAATTATTGCGATGGCGATAAGCATCAAGATGGTGTTTTTGGCCTTTCCCCTCGCAGGTATGGGCAACATGTGAATGGCGTATTCGCCTACGTGGGAACTAGGGTGTGTCCCGTAACTGTTTTTTGTACAGATCAGCATTGTTATGACTTTGCAAAAAACACCTTTAAGCGATAAAAATCGCCCTAAAAATGCTCAGTATTCAACCAAAAATCACATTCCGGGAATGATTACTACATCACTTTTTGGTATGCAGGGAGGTTAAGGGACATACCCTAGCCTGCTTGTTGGGGCGAACGATCACCCTCTGTTGCGCCAGTAGCCAGCTCGTAGGTGGCGGCAAGCAGAAGGGAAAAAACATCCGGCGACCTGAAAACAGATGAAGGTGGTGAGCGTGTTAGAGATGCTACTTACTTGTTGATTGCTGATTTTTACAGTCCCCCTGCAGGTAACGACCACGCCGACAGTATCCATAAATAAACCATGCCGATAAGTCGGCACGGCTTAATAGTCAGACGTTCTCCCACCCGACAGCGCTGGTATCTCCGACGCACAAAGATGCCCTCAGTAGCACCACCCAGCAGGCATATCTGCAGGTAAATTCCGAGCCTCCCTAAAAACGCAAGCATTGACTACAAAGCTAAGTTCGTCACCTCCTCTCCACCATGCCGCCGACAGTGACGACGGGAACGGGCCTGAGCTTCTGCCATGTATAGCCCTCCTTGTCCGGCGGAGGCCAACTGGTCTGCTTAAGGTCCGTTTGGCATACATCCTTGACATCGGGCGAGGTGGCGGCGACATGGGCCGAGGTGACTTCGCATACCTGCCAGCCGGCGCGACTCAGTTGAGGGATGATGACAAGACTCGAGAGTGTGAAGTCCTCTGCGAGGATTGCATTTCGTCCCATGCTAGTTGCGAGAACGACGTCGCCGGACGAGCAATACAAGTACCGCCGCAGAGATGACAGCGATGACAGCGATGACGGATGCCCCAATATAGGCGTCGCGCACGCCGGCGGCAATGTTGCTTTCCCCACCAGCGCGGGTGGAGCCGACGGTCATGAGCGTGACAAGCGTCGCCGTGCCAGCTGCGCCAGCCAGTTGTTGCACGGTTGAAAAGGTCGCGCTGCCATGCGAGTAAAGCACGGCGGGGAGCGAACTGAGGGCCACAGTCATCAGAGGAGTAAAGAGAAAGGCCAAAGCGATGTGCATCACAGTGAACATAATCATCGCCGAAAGTGAGGAATCGTACTGAGCAAGCGCCAGCACGAAAGCGAACTGTGATAACGCCAGTAGAACTGCCCCGGACATGATAAGAGGACCAATACCGCCCCGATCGTACAGACTCCCGACGAGCGGTGAGAGTACCGCGAGAAGCACCCCACCAGGCAGCAGCAGCAGGCCGGTGGCAAATGGGCCGATCCCCAGCACGCTCTGCAGATAGAGAGGGAGAACAGTGAGCGTGCCGAACAAAGTCATCGCCACCAGACCGGTGACAATGATCGCCCACGAGAACTGAGGCGTCCGGAACGTGCGCAAATCCAACAGCGCAAGGTCATGATGAGCGAGATATCGTTGCCGAATGATGAATACAAGCAGGAAGGCAGCGCCAACGATAAGGGGGACCAGCGGATTAATGTGCGTCACGTCGTTCGCGGACTCACCGATGCTAACGAGCCCGAACAAGATGCCGCCAAACGCAAAAACGGAAAGAATAACCGAGAGCACATCGATACGAACGCGGCGCGTCTGGGTTACATTGCGCAAGCGGAAGATGCCAATGAGGAGCGTCGTCATAGCAATCGGCAATACTGTCCAGAACAGGAATGGCCAGTCCAATACGCTTAGCACCGCACCAGACACTGCAGGTCCGAGCGCGGGCGCTGCTGCGGTTACGATCGATATAGTGCCCATGATAGAACCCCGTCGTCGTGCTGGCACGGAGTGCATTACTGCTGTCATGAGCAAGGGCATCATAACAGCAGCGCCCGCCGCCTGCACGATACGTCCGCTCAGGAGCATGGCGAAACCTGAGGACAAGGCCGCAACTAAGGTGCCAATTGTGAATAGCGACATGGCCGTGATGAACAATTGGCGAACGGTGAAACGCTGGAGAAGGAAGCCTGAGACAGGGATCACGATCGCCATAGTGAGCAGGTATGCAGTCGTAAGCCACTGTGCTGTCGCTGCAGAGATACCGAGGTCGACAATGAGAGTTGCCAAAGCCACATTCATGATAGTCTCGTTAAGCACGACCACGAACGTCGAGACCACCAAGATCCCCAGAACAAGTTTCGTACCGGGTGCGAGACGATCACCGGAAGTACTCCCTACTTCAGCAAAGGCGCGTGGTGTCAGAATATTCCGTTCACGGTTCATTTGCTCGACACCACCACTGTTCTAGAATTATTCCACAACAAAATCAGGCCCTCAGAACGCTGCACCCAGCGGATGGGGGAAGCAATTTCTATCCAGGAGTTTCTGAATCCGCACAACGGTCCAGTTTTAGTTGACCACTTCATTTTTATCATTTTGCCCCGCGGAAATCATCATGTCTGTATAACTTTATACCAGAGAGTCACTCTACCATAGCGAACTACGCCAGCTATGCACAGAGTGTGCGACAAAGTCAACGATGACGACAGGAAGGATAAATCAGTGTGGCAGTGGCTTGGACGAAACGGACATAGTCAGTTAACCATTCGCACGGCTTCATGCTCATTGAGCAGTGAGTAAAAGCTCCGTCAATGCACATTACACAAATATTCGCTGTTATCGTCTTGCCCCCGTTCCCCCATCGTTTCCGCGACCGAGACAACATCTGGCAGGTCAACCACGCAGACATAATCTCGTTTTCAAGATCCCCCCAGCCATATTACAACCCGATGCATAGCATCGGCTATGCCGCTGCTACGCGCTGACGCCCATTCCACCGGATGGGATACCATTACATTTGCCTCGTTAGCTACCAGCACAAGGGCGCAATGAACCTGATTTAAACAGTTTGCGTGTAATGCATTGCAAATGCCTCTTTAGGGTCGACTCTCATTATCAATATAAAGTAGTGTTATTCTTCACAAGTAAAAACAGGTTGTTTCCAATGGACCGTCTTACCAGTATGACTGTTTATGTTAAGGCAGTTGAACTCGGCTCTTTTACAGCAGCGGCCAATGCACTGACAATGTCGCCACAGCTTGTAGGAAAGCATGTTTCAGTACTTGAACAGCATTTAGGTGTTCGTCTACTGAACAGAACCACTCGTCAGCACAGCCTGACAGAAGCAGGCCACCACTTTTACGAGCGGGCAAAAATCATTCTTGCTGAAGTCGAAGCCGCCGAATCCTTCGCGGAAGAAGCCCGAATAATCCCCCGAGGTCGTCTTAAAATTAATGCGCCAGTAACGTTCGGCATCAATGCTCTAACACAAAAACTGCCACTTTTTATCAATCAGTACCCCGAAATCACCATCGAACTGACGCTGACTAACCGATATGTCGATCTGATTGATGAAGGATACGATGCCGTTTTTCGCGTAGGGGAACTGGCGGACAGCGGATTAATGGCGAGAAAGCTGGCGCCCTATACCCTTATGATCTGCGCTTCCCCTTCCTATCTTGCTTCGGCCTCCCCCTTGCATGTTCCGGAAGATTTGCTGCACCATGAATGTCTGATTTTCACGCATACGTCATTGCGAACGACGTGGACTTTTGAAGGCCGCGAGGGAAGCATATCTATCCCCGTGAGCGGCCGCCTGCTGCTGGACAGCGGCGAAGCCTTAATCAGCGCGGCGCTGGCCGGTTTTGGCGTGGTTATGCAGCCTTCCGAACTGGTTATTCCGCATATTGAGGCGGGCAGACTCAATGCCGTATTGCCCAATTATACAATCCCCCCCCGCCCTTTTCATTTGATGTATGCGCCGGATAGAAGACTAACCCCCAAACTGCGCCGTTTTCTGGCCTTCGCAACAGAACATTTCGGGCAAGAGACGGTGGACTCATGAGCTGATTAGGGATTTACGCCAGCGAGACATCCCAATGCAGCCCCGTGTCGGCGAGGGGGACGACTTCATTTGTCACTGCCCGCGGTATGCCGTTTTCGCTAGAATAAAATATCCGCTGAACTGCAAATAAAAAGGCGTATAGGTAAAATGTCTATCCCTGTCTCGACCGAATCTTTCCGTGGCATCGTCCATTTCGTCGCCGCCGCCAACGCACAAAGCTTCACTGAAGCTGCGGAACAGCTTGGCATTACAAAATCAGCCATAGGTAAAAGCATCAGCCGCCTTGAGCACAGTCTGGGAACGCCACTCTTTCACCGCACCACGCGTAAAATCAGCCTGACTACGGAAGGAGAGGCTTATCTGGCCAGTTGCCAGAGCGCGCTTGATATACTACAGTCGGCGGAAATAGCCTTGCGTTCAAAGCTCACGGAACCGTCGGGTCTGGTGCGGATTGATATGCCCGCCGCATTTGGCCGTTCCGTCATGCTGCCTGTCCTGCTGGATATGTGCCGGCGTTATCCTCATCTGAAACTCACGCTTACCTTTAATGACAGGGTTATCGATCCGTTGGATATGGGTTTCGATCTGGCGATCCGCTTCGGCCCTTTGAAAAACAGTACGGACCTGATCGCGCGGCGACTGAATGAGCAACGCCTGATTCTGTGCGCCTCTCCCACGTATCTGGCGCAGTACGGCATACCGAGTTCCCTTGACGAGTTGAAACAACAGCGCTGCATTATGGCCTGGCGCGGCGGTAAGCCGCTGAGCTGGCTGATTAAAGGCACCGATGGGCAGGATGTAAAGTTCAATCCATCGCCTTTTCACCAGATCAGCGACGGCGACGCCATGATTGAAGCCTGCGTGGCGGGGGCCGGTATCGTGCAATTCCCTGAATCCTTACTACGGCCTGATATTGAAGCAGGCAAGCTGGTTACGCTGCTGCCGGAGCTAACGCCTTCGGCCACGGAACTGAACGTCATCTGGCCCCGTTCGCGCCACCTTTTACCTGGCGTAAGATTTATCATTGATGAGTTGGTCAGCCTTTCCGCAGCGAATGCTTTCGGCTGATTGTAGAATTTACATCTACTCTGCGTGTTCTTTTCGCACCTTTATCAACTTGAAAGTTAGCACTAGGATAAAAGAGCCATCAGGATGACCTGACAAACCAGAATCGTTCCAACGCTGAAAGAGGATCAAATAATGCCCGTAGTTAACATCCAGATGTTCGAAGGCCGCGATGAGGCCAAACCTGCGATAGCCAAAGCCGTCACCGACGCCATTGCCGAACATGCCAATGTCGATCCGCGGTATGTATACGTTATTTTTAACGACGTGAAGACCGAGAACTGGGCCATTTCCGGTGAATTGTTTTCCGAGACGCTGAAAAAATCAGGCTGAGGATTGTTTATATCCTATCCCTTCTTGTGTCTATATCAGGCCGTTGTTCAACCGTGAACAACGGTTCTGACCCATGCGGCGTTATATAATTACCGATGAAAAGGAGGCCCGAAATGAAGATTTTCATCACCGGTTCAACAGGATACATTGGCGGCTCGCTGTCAGTATATTTACGCAGCGCCGGACACCGCATCCGAGGGCTGGTCCGTAATCCAGATAAGGCCGGACTGCTGACGGCCAGAGGGATCGAACCCATTCTCGGCGACCTGAACGACAGGGAGTTGCTCACCCGCGAGGCACAGCAGGCCGATGCCGTCATCAATGCCGCCAACAGCGATGACCGGAATACCGTGGAAACCTTATTGACAGCGCTTCGCAGCAGCGGCAAGCCGCTCATCCATACCAGCGGAACCAGCGTTATCGCCGATATGAGTGATGGCAATAAAGTCAACGACACCAGCTTTGATGAGAACAGCGCGCTGCTGATAACGCCGGAAAAACAGGCACGCAGGGCGATTGATGAAAAAATACTGGCAGCACAGGGAATACGCGGCATAGTTCTGTGCAACAGCCTCATCTATGGGGAGGGAAAGCTCCCAGGCACCCGCAGCGTACAGATCCCGCTGCTCATTAATCAGGCTAGGGAGAGCGGCGTAATGCGCATCGTTGGAAAAGGCGTGAATATCTGGTCGAACGTCCATATAGATGATCTTTGCGAACTTTACCGGCTGGCGTTGAAAAATGCGTCATCAGGCGCATTCTATTTTGTCGAGAATGGAGAATCATCCTTTGCTGAATTAGGGACGACGCTGGCGAAACGTCTCGGCGTCCAAGGGCCGGAAAGCTGGTCGATTGAACAGGCTGCACAGGTATGGGGTCAAACCCGGGCCCGCTACTCATTAGGTTCCAACAGCAGGGTCAGATCGGTGCGCGCCCGCGAGGAACTAGGCTGGAAACCGCGACATAACTCCGTTATCCAATGGATCCTGACCGAAATGGCTATCGAATAGCAACCCGTTGCCCGGCGAAAGAACGAAGAGACAGGGAGCCCCGGTTCAACCCCATTAGTTCATCCCCTACAAAACGTTTGCAGAGTCCAATCCAAATGACGCTTTATCTGCCGGAGCACCGCTGGTTATCATCACATGGAATCCATTGTTTTATATCGAATTAGCAATTGATGTCATACCATTAGCTTAGGCAATTAAATTAGCATACCGGAGAATTTATGAGTCTGATACGCACCTTACCTTTTTCTCTCGGCTTGTTCTGCGCCGCTGAATTTTTTTCCGCCGGCGCCGCGGCCAGCCTTGCCGTCGGGAACTTCACGCTTTCCGGTGTATCACTTGAACAAAGCGCGTTCAAAGGCGAGCCGGCGTTTAAAATGACCATGCCTTCTTCGGCGATACAGGATCCAGAAAAGGAAAAACTGGCCGACCGAAATTTTATGGCATGG
Source organism: Brenneria sp. g21c3 (assembly GCF_040240345.1). Taxonomy (NCBI): domain Bacteria; kingdom Pseudomonadati; phylum Pseudomonadota; class Gammaproteobacteria; order Enterobacterales; family Pectobacteriaceae; genus Brenneria; species Brenneria sp. g21c3. The sequence goes on from NZ_JBEIAB010000013.1 coordinate 20,864, forward strand.
TTGCCGCTTGATTTTGGCGACGGTGTGGTGGAAGTCGATGTTGCTAGTCAACTCGTGGAAAAGGCTCCGGCCTACGCCAGAGGGTTCATCGGTTTGACTTTCCGCATTGACAGCGACGGACGCTTTGAAAGTATTTATCTGCGCCCCACGAACAGCATTGCGGAGGATCAGGTTCGGCGCAATCACAGCGTTCAGTATGTCGCTTACCCTGATTACAAATTTGACAGACTCAGACAAGAATCGCCGGAAAAGTATGAAAGCTATGCCGAGCTGGGCATGGAGCGCTGGATACACATGAAAATTGTCGTAACCGGACAGAAGGCAGTACTCTATCTGGACAGAAAAACGACACCGTCATTAATCGTCAACGATTTGAAACTGGGCGCAAACCAGCGAGGCGGAGTTGGTGTCTGGCTAGAATCAGGCACAGTTGCTTTTTTCCGCAATTTAACAGTAACAGCTGCAAAGTGAAGCAGATAAAATGCATTACAGACACAAGAGATATTACATTAAAAACATGATTTAAAGTCAATATATAAACAACATCAGCGACTTAACTGATTGATCGTATGATCGACAGTAATGTAGCTTGACAACACCGAAACGATACTACATCGTTTCGGTGTTATACTTTTATTAATCTGCGATAAGAAATTCGATGGAGCATTAATGCCCAGAAGCAAAACAGAAAACATTCGCAACGCCTTCTTAACTGCAGCAAGAGATGTCTTTCTTGAAGTCGGTTTTGCAAACGCGACAATGGACGCAATAGCAGCAAGCTCTGGTAGCGCAAAATCGACGCTATACCGCTATTTTGACTCGAAAGAGTCGTTGTTTTCTGCATTGATAACCAAGGCATCGCAAGAACATGATGGCGAAATAATCAATTTTTTGTACCGTAGCGGACATGATCCTCAATTTAGTGCCCCTTCAGGGAACGCTATAGATTCGCTGAATTTTCCCGATCATGAAGAAGACTGCCAATACGCACTAATCAAATTTGGACAGTACATCCTTACCAGTTTTCATACGCCGCAGTCACTTGCCGTGCGGCGGATGATGATTGCTGCCTCAACAAACCCTGATGTGGGCCGGTTATTTTACCAGCAAGGTTCCGCGCGGGTAGTTTACCATCTTGAACAATATTTCAACCCATTGATTGAGAAAGGCTATTTCCACAGTTCGGATCCCCATGTTGCCGCCTGTCATTATTTTGGCTTACTGGAATCTGAGATAAATGAAGCAGGCTTATACAATGTGACTGTTCAGCTAAGCGAAAGACAAATATCGGATATTGTTTCACGCGCGGTAGAAGTCTTCATGCGTGCTTATGTGCACAAATTTCCTGAGTAAAAGATTTAGCTCTCCCACATCAAGTTATTCAAAAAACAATCACCACTGTAGCCCCAAATTACGGGACCGTATTGTTCAGGGGCAATGCTGGTAGCAATCGATCCATCGGGGAGAGCGATTTTAATACGCGCTCATATGGCTTCCGTCCGGAACTTAGTGTCCACCAGCGATCCGCACGCTAGAATTACAACTCACATTCTGCAGAGAAACGCGGGGATACAGGGTTATTGAGGGAGACCTGCCCCATTACTTCGATACTGTGCATCATCGATTACTGAACCGCCCCGGTTTTCCGGGAGAGTGTTTTGTCTGTGAACTCAGGTGACCAGATCACCGTTTCCGATGGAAGCGTAGTATGCCTGTTCTGCTTCTGCCGGCGGAATATGACCCAGTCGCTCCAGTAATCGTCTGTTGTTATACCAGTCCCCCCACGCCAGCGTGGCTAACTCCACTTTGGCGCGGTTTTTCCAGCTCTTACGATAGATCACCTCCGCTTTATAAAGTCCGTTGATGCGTTCTGCCATCGCGTTGTCGTATGAGTCGCCCGTGCTTCCGGTCGATGCCAGAAGTTCTGCTTTATATACAGACTCCTGGATATCGTTCGCACCACCATCATGGACGAGTGTACGATTCGCTATATTTCTCTCAACAGGTCAGAAGATGCAGTACCACATACTGCAGATACATCAGTCCCCACCGATTTCGTATTGAGGCTGATTATCCTCCCAGATGTACTACTTTACAGCTATTCTGCAATCAAAAGGAATGAATCTGGCTGGTCATCCCCGTAAATACCCGATGACATACGTAACCACATGAGAAGTGACTGCTCCCCGCCGTATACGGCGGGGAGCAGTCACTATTTTTACAAGCAATTGAGATTAACGGCACTCAGTCATCGGCAAACAGCGATGATTTACCACCACACCTCTGCCTGAGCACCAACGGTAAACTGATCTTTTTTATCGTCGTTAAAGGTGAATTGAGTTATCTCGTTATCAAAAGACTTCAGATAAGTAGCAAAGAAACGAATTTCCGGGCGCGAGGTTAACATGCTGGGGCCCACCTTCAGGGTGTGGAACAGCGTCATTTTCAGTCCCGACTCACGATAGCTCTCCCCGTCTGCTTTGTTGCGCTGATCGAACCACCCCAGCTCAACTCCTGTCTGGTTAAAGGTGTCCCAGATATAGGCTGGACGCATCACCGCGCGGGTAGAGTGGAAGTCGGTGTGAGCACCTGTGTAATAGTCATAGATGTCATTGCCTGCGGCATACACGAGGGCATGTGCGATGACAACATTCGGCAACAGGTAGTTTTCCCCTTCCGAGAGCACGCGCCAGGCCGTGCCGTTCGTGTGTTCACCATAATACTGACCATTGTAGCCATAGAGAGCGCTGGAATCGGTTACCAGCCCCATGCCACTGGCAATGGAGTTGTTCGCCATTTGAGCGGTCAAATAGGTAAAACCGCCGTTTTGCCAGTTTTGTGTTAGCCTTGCCCCAGCGTGCCAGGCATCTTTCACGCTGTAGTAAGTCCCATTATTTTCATCGCGCTTATTCTGGTCTGTCTTGTTGGCGGCAGAATAGCGACCAAAGAGATCCAGAGTGGCTTTATTCCATAATGGCATCCCGGTGTAACGGGCATCGACAGTATTGGTATTGATCTGCTGGGTCTGATCCATGCTACTGTCGATGGCATGCGCATCCAGATCTTCTCTCACCAGTGCGACATTAACCTTACCCGGCCCCAGTTGCCAGTTTTCCAGCCCAATACCGGCGGCGGAGTCTGACTTGTGGTATTTGAAGTCAAGCATCTGGATTTCAAATTTCGGCAGCGTATGTTTACCGACCCAAAAATCCGCCTCCGGCGCGAAAGGCAGAAAACCTCGCGTGGTCAGATAGATATCGGAAAATTGCAGCAGGTTATCGGAGGTACGGTCAAACCAGCCAGCACTGTATTGTCCGCCGACGTTGCCATCCAGCATCACCACCGCTTTAGCCGTTTTAATACCGTCATGATAAACGCGCTGCGAAAGTTCAAGGTCATACCAGGAGCTGTTTTCCTGACCGAAGCGCCCCAGTGAGCCAATAGCATAGGATTTCGCCGCCCCCCGGTTACCGGCCGCATAGCCAGAGCGGAAATAACCTGAGTAATTAAAACCGATATCCTCTTTCACATATTTACTTATGTCTGCTAAAGTCATCGAGGCAACATCAGAGGTTATAACCGAAACAGACTTTGTTTCATTTCTCGCCGTAGTGGGCAGGTTAGCCGATTCGTATTTTTTTAACTGTGCTTTGGTCGCATCCAATTCCTTCATATTAGAGGAGAGCTGATTTTCGAGGATAGCCACACGTTCTTCAAGCGTCAGCGGTGCGGCATAAAGCGCATTCGCCACAAATAAAGAAGAGGCACTTAATGTAAAGAGGTAGAGCACGGGTTTAATGTTCATATTAATCCTATAATGAAAAACTTATTTAGTTATTGTTTACAGGCGTAATGGGCGCACAGGTGATATAACCTATGATGGTCGGTCTTATTATAAAAAAGGGTTGTACCGCTAAAAGTTCACAATACAACCAGATGGAACAAACAAGGGTTAATTCAAACCTGAAATCCCTGTTTCCAGTAATTTAATTTGCAGCAAAGTTTCATCATCTTTCACTAATTTTTCTTTGCCGTTAATAAGGGTTTCATAAAGCGCGTCATAATAGCGGGCATAATCGCCCTGCTCTGTGACCACTTTTTCTTCATGATAGACACCAGTATTATCCATCCAGGTCAGCACGCCGTAATCTTCAGGAGCATCTTGCCCAAAGTCGACGTTATCGGGCATATAAAAGAGCTTGAGATGATGCTCCTGCTTATCTTTGCTGTACTTGATAAACATCCCTTTTTTTCCGTATGCCACAAAGCTCGGGCGCTCTTTGACACGGAAGTAGCTCGATTTCACTGAGACCTTCAACGTGCCGTAGTACATATCCACATCGAAATAGTCATTCATACGCCCGTCGCCCAGCAGTTGGCGAACATCGTAACGGACGTGATCCGGTACACCAAAGTACGAAATCACCTGGTCGAGGGTGTGACAGCCGTGACCATACAGATATGAGTTAATCGCACTAAACTCTTTAACCGATTCAGGAACAGACGGACGGTAATAGTCATAATGCATTTCTACTTCGAGTAAATCCCCTAGCTTGCCGGATTCAATGACTTTTTGGGTGGTCAGAAAATCACTGTCAAAACGGCGATTCTGATAACACTGCACCATTAATCCTTTCTCTTTCGCCACGTTAAATAAGGTTTGCGCCTCTTCCTCAGTATGAGTAAAGGGTTTTTCAACAACGCAGTGCTTTCCGGCCTGTAATACCTTCAAGGCAAAGTCATAATGCAGTGCAGACGGCGTACTGACCACCACCACCTGTATTTCCGGGTCGCCCAGCAGCACATCCAGATTATCGGTGTACGTCACACCCGGTAATTGGGGCCATCTGTCCCGACTTGCGGTGGCAGAATAAATGGTTTTGGTGAGGATTTTATCCGCACGCGAAAGAATAAACGGCAGATGATAACGGTTAGCGCTTTTGCCATTGCCGATAAAGCCAAGAATTAATTTCGTTGTCACTGTTTCACTCCACAATCAGTTGTTTTTTACCACTTTCAATCATCCGCGTTGCAATGGTGCTTACATCAAGTAGGCGTGCAGCAGCTTGATAATCCAGTGTGTCGATAATGCAAATAAAGGTCTGGAATTCATAAAGCAGGCGATGTTCACGACGATTAAAAGTAAACTGCGCGCGATCACCGTTATTCAATACCATATCAAAACCTGTCATTTGGTTAACCGGCAGGGGTATTTGCACATTACCTTTATCTCCCTGAATTAGGGAGGTGGTCGGGGCTTTACAGTCTTTTGCGGCAATGCAGACACATTTAAAGTCGCCGTAATCGAGCAACATCATGCCGCTGGTATCAATGTTGTTATGCACGTTGGCAACGTAATTGACCGCCTTCGGCTCACCAAACAGTCCGGCGACGAAATGAAGGTTATAGACATTGATGTCCATCAACGCCCCGCCCCCCTTTCTGACATCAAAGGCCGGGTGGACAATGCCTGCCATAAAATCATCGTAACGCGAGGAGTACTGGCTGTAATTCAGCGTCACCAGTTTAATGTTGCCGATACTAGCCAGCTGCGACTGAAGTGATAAATAGGCCGGCAGAGAATGGATATTCATCGCTTCCAGCATGATGACATTGTGCTCTGTGGCCAGCCCCTTCAGAGTACTAAGCTCATCCATACTGGTGGTGATGGGCTTTTCGATAATGACGTGTTTACCTTTTTGCAGCGCCTTGCTGGCAAACAGGAAATGCAAATGGTTCGGCAACGCCACATAAATCGTGTCGACATCGCTGTCCAACATGGCCTGGTAATCAAAAAAAATGTCGTCAATCTGGTAGCGTGTCGCCAGCTCACGTGTTTCATCTTCCGTTTGCGGCGTACCTAAAATCGCAAGAGCCCTAAAGGGCAGCTTGTGGACCGTCAAGAGCCAATCTTTGACGATCATGCCCGTGCCAAGAATGCCTAATTTCATCTACCACCTCGTTGTGTCCCCCGCAGAAGTGCAGTTGGATTAGTAAAATCAAATCTGCTTGCTTAAAGCTCAACACCGTTGGAATGGATAACGTTCTGGTACCAGTAAAAGGATTTTTTCTTGTAGCGCGCCAATGAGCCCTTCCCGTCGTCATCGCGATCGACGTAAATAAACCCGTAGCGCTTGGATAGTTGAGCTGTAGAGGCACTGACCAGATCGATGCAGCCCCAGGTGGTGTAGCCCATGACCGGTACACCATCGAGAATGGCCTCATGGACCTGCTCCAGGTGTTCACGCAAATACTGGATGCGATAGTCGTCATTGACCGTGGGTTCGCCCGCACTGTCAGTTATCAACACATCCTTCGCCCCCAGGCCGTTCTCCACAATAAACAGCGGGATCTGATAGCGGTCATAGTATTTGTTTAAGATGTAGCGCAGCCCCTGCGGATCAATCTGCCAGCCCCACTCACTGGCGGCTAAGTGCGGATTTTTAACACCGCCAATTAAATTCCCTGTAGCTCCATCGACACCGGTCTGCACGGTTTCGCAGGTACTGAAGTAATAACTGAAAGACAGAAAATCGACCGTGTGAGTCAAGATCTGAATATCGTCTTCTTCAATCTGAAGATGAATACCCTGCTCACGGAAATAGCGCTTCATATAGCCGGGGTAATAACCGCGCACGTGCACATCGGCAAAGAAATCATTGCGGTGGTCGGCGTGCATACAGGCCATCACATCATCGGGATTTGGGGTCAGCGGGTAAATGGGCAGACTTAAAACCATGCATCCAAATTTTGCCTGCGGCATGATTTCCCGGCCAATCTTCGTCGCAAGTGCGCTTGCCACTAATTCGTGGTGCACCGCCTGATATAAATCTTGCTGACTCAGCTCATTCTTAGGCGTTTCGATGCCTCCACTCATCAGGGGGTGATGTAACACCGAGTTAATTTCATTAAAGGTGAGCCAGTATTTCACCTTGTGCTGATAGCGGGTAAACACCGTGGTGACATAGCGGGCATAAAAACTGATCAGCACCCGGTTCGCCCAGCCGTTATATTCCCTGGTCAGATGCAGCGGTGTTTCATAATGCGAAAGAGTTACCAATGGCTCAATGCCGTATTTATGGCACTCGTCAAAAAGGGCGTCATAAAACGCAAGTCCCGCTTCATTGGGGTGCGGTTCATCACCATTGGGAAAGATACGCGACCAGGCAATTGAGGTGCGAAAAATCTTAAACCCCATTTCGGCAAAGAGTTTAATGTCTTCTTTATAACGATGATAAAAATCGATCCCTGTAAGCTTCAGGTTATCTTCCGTCGGCTGTGCCGTCATCGGTCCCATCACCCCTTGAGGGGTGACATCCTGGATACTCGGCCCTTTGCCGTCAATGTTCCAGGCCCCTTCACATTGGTTGGCCGCAACCGCGCCGCCCCACAAGAAACCACTTGGAAATGTCATGTTTTACTCCAGTAAGAAGAAAGGGTTAACGCTGTAACTGACGCTGGACGTCAATGATTTCCTCAATCAGCTCACGTGCCAACATGGAGGTCATGATGTGATCCTGCGCATGGACCAGCACCAGATTGACCTGCACCTTGCCGCACCCTTCGTCCAGACCAATCAACATGGTCTGAACATCGTGCGCACGTTTTGAGGCTTGCGCTGAGGCAGAAAGTTTCGCCGCTACCTGCTCCCACTCGCCACGTTTGGCGGCACGCAGAGCCTCCATCGCATAGCTGCGCGATTCCCCTGCATTGATGATCAATTCCATTACCGTTGATTCCATATCCATGTTCTGTCTCCACTCAATATAAGAAGGCGGGAGGAACGGCTTATGCCGTTGCCACTTCCTGATCTTGTTCCTGCTCAAGAAGCTGCTTTTCGTAAATTTTGAAGAAAGGCAGGTAGATAAATATGTCGATAACAATCAACGCCACAACTAACAGTGTGTTGTTCATGACCCAACCAGCCCCCCATGCTGCGCCAACCGGAGCGGGCGTGGTCCAGGGAACTAGCGAGATCACTTTGGCAATAAGGCCGCTGGTGGTGGCAAACCAGGCGATGACGGCGTTCACCACCGGGGCGATAATGAAGGGGATAAAGAGCACGGGGTTCATCACCACCGGGCTCCCAAAGATGACCGGTTCGTTGATGTTGAAGCAGACCGGCACCACCGACAGCTTACCAATAGCACGAAGGTGCACCGCTTTACTGCGCATGTAGAGAAGAACCAGCGCCAGGGTGGCACCTGAGCCACCGAGATTGATGAAGAAAGCCCAGAATGCTTCAGCGAAAATGTGCGGAATAGGCAAACCGTTGGCTAGCGCCGTCTGGTTCAGTCCGAGGTTGATCAGATAGAACGGTTGCAGAATGCCGACGACAATCGCCCCACCGTTGATGCCTGAGAACCACAATACCTGGCAGAGTAAGACCGCAATCAGAACCGCCGGTAGGGAGTCCGCCGCCGAAATCAGCGGGGTGAAGGCAGTCATGATGATCTCCGGCAACAGCATGCCAAACTGATGCTGTAGCACCACGTTCAACGGATAAATCGTGCAAATAATAACAATCGCCGGGATTAGCAGATTAAAGGAGTGGCGAATTTTATCCGGCACCTGTTCTGGCAACTTAATACCGATGTTATATACCTTCAGGATGCGGACCAGTTCGACGCAGAATACTCCCACCAGAATCGCGGTAAAAATCCCCGATCCGCCGAGGAAGGCCGCGGGGAGTGAACCCTCTTTATAGGGCGACGAGATCAGGAGAAAGGTCATCAGGGAGAGCATTGCGCAGGAAAAAGTATCCTGCTTGTAGGTTTGCGCCAGGTTATAAGCTATCCCCGCACTGATATAGCAGGCCATGATCCCCATCGTCATGTGGTAGGGGGTCATGATTTCGTTAAAATACTCTTGGGCAACGGATAACCACAGCTTACCAATAAAGAACGAGGTATCCGGCGAAAAAGGCGGAAAAGCAAAAATAAGTAAAAAAGAGCCAACGATCATAAAGGGCATAGCGCCAATAAAACCATCGCGCACCGCCATTATATGGCGTTGTGTTCCGGCGATAGCGGCAACGGGCGTGATTTTATTTTCAATAAAATTAAAAAATGCGTTCGACATAATAATACCCTGTAAAATTATTGCACTGGGTTGGTTTTAGCGTCGCGGATCAGTTTCAGTGCATCATCAAGGATTTTTTCGCCTTTGAGCATGCCGTAATCCATATTGCTGATAATGGCGATAGGTTTACCTTCACGCTGCGCAATGATTTTAAATTCCTCAAACTTATATTTAATTTGTGGTCCTAACAGACAACAATCAAAATGTGGAATGGTCGATTCAAATTCTTCCATCGCCACGGCAATAATTTCCGCCTCAATACCTTTAGAACTGGCAACTTGTTTCATTTTATTTACGACGATACTTGTCGACATACCAGCCGCACAACACAGGAAAATTTTGTTCATCGTTCAGCCCTCTTTTTATAGAAAGATAAGTAAGTGACAAAGGCGATCTATTTCAACCACGACACATTAGATGAACCGGTGGGATTCCCCTGTACACCAGAGTATCTGGTAAATCGTGTATGTCCTCTCGGGTTACATGCATCTGTATGACATTTGCATACTGGCAGCACGGACAAGGGGATTCCGTGATAAGATACGCAAAAAAGATGGAGCGCTTACAATTCATTACTTATTTGTGATAAAAATCACATAAAATTAAGTATTCACTTAATTTATTTCGCAATAAGTTGTTTTTTAACTATACACAGGTGCATTGTTAAGTGTTTTTAAGCGAATGAATGGAAGGCTACATTGAGAACACAAGTATCCGGCCTACCAATCGTCCATGTACGCAGACAACGTTATCAGATAATATCAATCGGCTATCCTTACATATAAAAAGAATGGAATATGTTAATGACACAAGAAGAACGGTTAATCGAGTTAGAAGAGCTAATCAAAATGCAGGGAAAAGTGACTCTTGATTACATCTGCCAGCAATATAATATTTCGTCTGATTCCGCTCGCCGGGATTTAGTTAAACTTGCTCAACTCCCGCATATTATGCGCATCCGTGGCGGCGCTATTCTGGCAGAAAAACGTGTTGAATACCCTTATGTTAAACGTACACAGTGTAGCCCTGAAAAAGCACTACTTTCAGCTTGGGCTGCAAAAAACATTAATGATAAAGATATCATTTTCATTGATGCCGGCACCACATCTGTGGCCCTTGCTCGCCAATTACCCTCATCGGTATGTGTTATTACAAACTCTATTGAAGTACTAAGTGAGATTATTGGAAAAAAAGGGATCAGCATATCCATATTGGGAGGGGGATTTGATGATTACTCTCATGCTATATTAGGCAATACAACCATAGAGCAAATTAAAAGATACCATGCTGACAAAGCTTTTATTGGCGTCAGCGCATTATCTGAAGCAGGAATAACAACAGATACGGAACTTGATGCACTGCAAAAAGTAGCCATGGCGAAACAGTCAAAAAAGGTTATCTGCATTACCTCATTTAGCAAATTCAACACTCAACTGATGTATCAGTCATGCACCTGGTCGGACATTGACCATATTATTACAGATAAACTCCCCCCACAAAACATACTAAAACTTATTGAAGCGAATGATGTGGAACTGATTGTGGTGAACGAGAAAACTGTTGACATAGATAAGTATAACTGAAACTCCCTAATTTTTTTGAGCAACCCAATTCAAAAAATCCGGATAATAATTGTTACACTGAATGTCTCTACAATAAACGTGAGCATTTCTGATTGTGACTTTTTTAATTTAGCTTATATTCCTTTTTAAGGAATATAAGCCAGTGGCATAGGGCTTGCATTTCACAATTCATGAATGATGTCTAGCTCAATATCATGTTTTAAAAAAAATCACTAAAATTATCGTATGCAGGATTGGTTACTGAATCACCCCGGTTTTCCGGGAGAGTATTTTGTCTTTGAACTCAGGCTGCCAGATCACCGTTTCCGATGGAAGCGTAATATGCCTGTTCTGCTTCTGCCTGCGTGATATGACCCAGTCGTTCCAGTAATCGTCTGTTGTTATACCAGTCCACCCACGCCAGCGTGGCTAACTCCACTTTGGCGCGGTTTTTCCAGCTCTTACGATAGATCACCTCCGCTTTATAAAGTCCGTTGATGCTTTCTGCCATCGCGTTGTCGTATGAGTCACCCGTGCTGCTGGTCGATACCAGAAATTCTGCATACTTAAACCGATGCGTGTACGCCAGCGACACATGCTGGGAGCCTTTATCACTGTGATGGATAGTGCCACCGCAGGGGCATCTGGACCACAACACCTGCGCCAGGGCGTCCAGCACGAACGTCGTTTCCATCGACGACGAACCCCATACTACCGGCGAACACGTCGATAATGAAGGCCACGTATGCAAAGCTCTGCCGGGTGCACATGTAGGTAAAATCAGCCACCCACACCTACTCCGGCCGTTCTACCACGAACTGGCAGTTCACCCGGTCACCTGCGGCAACGTCTTTCCGGCTAACCATGGTGCGCACTTTTTTACCCCGGCGCACACCAGCAAGCTCCATGACCTTCATCAGCCTAGTGATCGTGCATCTGGCCACGCTGATACCCTCCTGACGCAACTGGCGCCAAACTTTGCGTACTCCATATACACTGTGGTTTTCATCGTACACCCGCCGTATATCCACCTTCAGTCGCTCATCGCGCTAGTGACGCAGGCTGCGTTTCTCCAGATGATGGCGAATCCAGGTGCGGAGCATCTCCGGCGAGCAGCCAATCTTTGGAGCAATGGAGTTGAAGGCTGCCCATAATTAATGGTATTCGCTCTGACTTTCCAGAACCATACGGACGGCCCGCTGACGGACCTCAGGGGAAAAACGCATATTTTTGGTCATCCTGTTTACCTCTCTCAAAAAGTTTAGTCTCCAGGATTTCCGGGGCAGTTCAGTTTATCGTCACCTGACTATAACTCCGGCAGGCCCAGTTTCAGGAACAGACTGTTTGGTAATGCCATATTCAGCCCCGGACTACAGCTTATTCGCCAGAGACTGTGGCAGCTTCCCACCGTCTGCACCGCAAGCTCTTTCCCTATTCCGCGAACACGTAACTCTTCGAAGCGCCTGCGGCTTGTTTTCCACTGTTTCCACAGGACGCAGCGTAGCCTGCTCCTTATCCACATGTTTAGCGGGCGCATCAGCGACGGCCACTGGTTCAGACCGTAGTAGCTTTTCCATCCCGTCAGGTATCGCTTCAACGGCCGGATTAGCTGCTCCAGACTCCTTCCCGTGTTACGCCCCGTCAGCGCCCTTACCCGCGTTTTGAACCGCTTTACCGACTCCGGCGACACCACGCACCACACCTTCCTGCCCGTTCTGAAGCTATAGCCCAGGAACTTACGCGTGTCAGGGCGCGCTACCGCACTCTTCTTCGCGTTGACCTTCAGCTTCAGCTTCCGGCTCAGCCAGCGCGTCAGCCCCGCCATCACACGGTTACCTGCCCGTTCACTTTTCACGTAGATGTTGCAGTCATCTGCGTAACGAGCGAACTTCAGCCCGCGTTTCTCCAGTTCCCTGTCGAAGTCGTCCAGCAGCAGATTCGATAACAACGGCGACAGCAGTCCACCCTGCGGCGTCCCTTCCGTCATCGGCATTACCAGCCCTGCTTCCATCACGCCTGCTTTCAGGAACCCGTAACTGTGCTCAGAGAACATGCTGTCCCACTGCCTCTGCAACACCTGCATCGTCGCCTGCTGGACAAAGCGATCCACCACCGCCGGAATACCCAGCAGGCGTTCGCCGCCGCCGGGTTTCGGGATGGAGACTCTTCTCACAGGGGATGGGCGGTAACTGCCGGACAGCAGTTGCGCTTTCAGCTCCAGCCAGTGATGCTTCAGATAGTCCGGCAGTTCGCTTGCGCTCATACCGTCTACACCTGCCGCGCCTTTATTGGCCTTTACTCTTTTCAGGGCTTGCCTGAGATTGACGGGTTCACAGATGGCTTCCATCAGCCATGCGGTTGACGGCGGACTTTCTCCATTCGTCGGTGCCTGCACGGTTTCAGCCCCCTGACAACGACCTTCCGGGGCCTCACCCCGTCCTTCCGCTATAGGGGCGCAATGCGTTTTCTGCTGCATGACCGGTCAGAACCTCTGCTGATACTCGTCACTCATTACCGTTCGGGCCTTCAGACAACCTTGTCCTACTATGCCCTCTGCTGACTCCTGTCCGCAGGTCAGCGCACCTTGCGATGCACCCAGTTCTGAATGCAGAACGCTGGACAGGCCTCCCGGGGTAAGCTCTGCCGCTTTCGCCACACACCTGCCCAATCTACCACCCCGGCTCTTGATGGTTATGGTCTTTGCAATCATTGGCTTGCTCCGCCAGCCGGGTAGGTCTTGTATCGGGTTTCTGTTCGTCAGGTCATGGTTTTGCTCCACGCTTCCTTCAGACCCCGCCTCACGACGACGCCCTTGCGCTTCGCTAGTCCTTCGCCACCATCAAGCTGGACAGGGGACTTTCACCCCCTAGCTGCTGAGCATGCCCGGCACACCACAAAAAAACCGGCCGGAGCCGGTGTGGTGAAGACATATTATAGAATGCGCATGTGGACGCGGCCATTGAGGTTCCCAGGTGCTGGGCGGCGGCGCAGTGTTCAATCCGACTATAGGCCGCCCGCTGTAATAGCCTCCAATGGGTTCTGTAGATCAATAACACCTTATTGATCGGCAGCACCAATAGTGAAAGGAAGTTACCCCCTGTAGCACTTCGGTAACAAATCGGCTTCGCCGTCGCCAATTAACAACCCGATGGGTTTATCGCCTCCGGGCTTAGTCTTGCATTTTCGTACGCACGCCAGGCCAGGATTAGTGCTATGCGCCGCAATCACCCATCGGGTATTGTTATTGCCTGTTCCAGGGCATTTTTACCAACAGATTTGCCATGCCGCACCAGCCACTGACGCCGGCGAAAATGAGCCCTGAGCCGATAAAACCGGACAAGAGAAAGAAACCGGGATTGACACCGTAACCCGCAATTACACCGGCCAGAATGAGGCTCCCGGCAGTGATCTGCACCTGTCGCATCAGAGGAAGGGTTTGTTTTTTATCCTGTACCGTGGGCAGCCCGGCCTGTTTCCAGGCGTTGATCCCACCGTCCATGATCATAAACTCCGTCGGCTTCACCATACGGGCCAAGACATCAGCGTTTTGTTTTGTACGGGTACCGGCCTGGCAATGAAAAATCACCGGATAGCGTGTTGAAGCCGTTTCTAGTTGTCTGCCCGCTTGAATTTCTGTTAGCGGCAGAGAAATGGCGCCGTCAATATGTTCTCGGCGAAACTCATCCGTTTCACGAATATCAACGATGGCAGCCCCACGCTCTCTGAGGCGCTGGATCTGGGCTGGTGAAGCCGTGTTATCACTCATTGTCCTACCTCCGGGCAGTAAATTTCTTTCAGGATTGTTACCAGCTTCCGAACCGACTCATCTTTGATGAAGTAATTCATTCGCTGTGCCAGCCGCTTGCATTCAATAAGATTTTCCGCCTTCATCCTCGCAAGATGTTGTGACGTCGCAGAAGGACTCAATCCGACCACTCTGCTTAGTTCCCCCGCAGACGTACCGGGAGAGTCAATGAGCATACAGAGGATCAGCAACCGACTGGGGTTACTCATTGACCTGAGCAAACCTGAAGCTGCCTGGGCGCTTTCTTTAAGTTGAGCTAAACTGTTTTCAGGCATTTTATTTTAGAATTCACTAAACTTAGATAAATATAAAATACACAATTATGCGTACAAAACAAAAATATTTGTGCAAGTCATGAACAATGATAACTAAGACACTGTTTTATATATTAACAAGATATTTAAGCGGTAATAAATCGGTAAGCCCCGCAATATAAGCGTAAAAAAACCGGCTTTCGCCGGTTTAAAGTCATCGCACCGCTGCCAGTTAGTCGCACTTCGGCAGCCAGTCGGCGTCGCTCTCGTCACGCAACGCTAGGTTGGTTTGCATTCCCTGCTTAGTCTTGCGTTTCAACAGCACGATTTCATACTCACACAGCGTATTCGGCACCGTCAGGCTCATCGGGTGTTGATGCCCGCGAGCCTCCATAAACGACAGGTAAGCGTGATACAGGTAACGGCGCGGGTTGGCCGGGCGAATATTGGCGTTCCCCATGTACAACCCGACCGGCATGCTGAGCGCCGCGAGGTAGCCGCAAAAATCGACCAGCGGATCGGCATGGCGCTTGACCGTCAATGCCTCCGCCAAGTTCTGCTGCGCCTGGAGCAACGCGCGCGCCGCGTTCGGGTTGGCAAAGCGCGGCATCAGGTGGCGCACGATCACCGCCAGTTCACCGCGGATTTTTGTCAGCAGTTGCGGATCACGCTTATTGGCCTGTATCGCATCCGGGAAGGTGGTGATCACCCGGCGACGGGACACGCCGCCGCTGCGGTCGCTAAAGCACATCGGGTTGTTGTTGACCGCAAAAATGACCGCCGGAATGTGCGTGGAATACGCATCCCGGTATTTCGGGTCGATGGCCACCGCGTCGCCGCCGGTAATGGCCTTGATGCCCGCGCCGTCGCCGTTCCATTTCTCCTGGTCGGGCAGGATAATCAGCGAGAACCCGACCACGGAAGAGCACTCGAGCGCGCCGACTCCAGGGTATCGATGGTGGACGAGGTGGTATTGTCCTGCCCTGCGAGCAGGTTGGCGACGGCGGCCATCACGCTCTTGCCGCTGCCGCCGGGGTCGGTCACTTCCAGGAACAGTTGCCAGTCGTAGCGGTTGGCCAACACCATAAATAACGCCGCGAGGATACACTCCTACTTTTCGGCCTGTTGTCCGGCGGCCCGCGTCAACCAGAGCTAGAAGTGCGGCGCATGCTCGGCCAGATTATCCCCGGCCTTGGGCGCGATATAGTCCACGCTGTTGACGGTGCGCAACCAGTTCTCCTGGCGGTGGCAGCAAAACCGCCCGATGACGGTATCAAACACCCCGTTACGAAAGCCGATAAGGCGGCGGGCCAGTTCGCCCATATGCGGCACCATCAGCTTGAGGGTGCCCAGAATGCCGTTGATGCCCGCCGCCGAGAATGGCGCGCGCACCGTCTGGAACAGCGCGGCGATTTCCCGGCACAGTTGGCGGTGCGGCAACACCTGCCATGCCCCGTGTTCGTAGCGGCAAATCTCTTCACCGAGCGATGGCACGGCCAGCATATTGCCATAATGCGCGGCCAACAGCTCGGCCTTTTCGCTGGCGCTCATAGCTTTCAGGTCGGCATCGCTGAGCGCATCAAACGGGCTGGTGACGGCCGGTTGGCTGAACGCCAGCAACTGCGCCTGCGTCGCAATCGCGCCCTGCGGCTGGTACACGTCGTTCCAGTCGCCCAGTATCTACGGCGCGGGTCTGGCCGGTGCCGTTCTCGGCAGCCAGCAACAGCCGCGCGTCCGGGTAACATTCGCGCAACGCCTGCGCCACGGCGGCCAGGTTGTTGGCGCTGAGGGCCACGCAGACCGTCTCGCCGGTCAGTTGGTGCACGGACAACCCGGTGGCGTAGCCTTCGGTCAGCCAGATAACGGCATTATCCTGGCCCGCCAGCCAGTGACAGGCCGCCTTGACCTGGCCCCCGGCCAGGGTCCGCTTGTCCCCGGCGGCATTAATCAATTGCACGTTGACGATATCCCCCGCGCAGTTAACCAGCGGCAACAGCAGGTCGGCCACCCGTTCCGCCGCCGCTTTCGCCGACAGCGATAAAACCTTTTCCACCAAGTTCAGGCCGTCACCGGCCCCGCACTGGTTGCAAATCCAGGTGCCGCGCCCATCCCGGGCCTCATAGATCTCACCACTGCACTGTCAGTTTGCTAGATTAGCGTCTTTAACGCGTCGACGGTAAAATCCTGCAGCGCTGCGTGGTTACCCGTACGGATTTTGATTGCCCAGTCCGGATCGCTCAGCAATGCGCGCCCCACGGCGATCAGATCAAACTCGTTGCGTTCCAAGCGCTCGATAAGGTTATCGAGGCTGGCGGGTTTGGCATCCTCACCGGCAAAGGCGCCCATAAAGTCGCTGGAAAGGCCAACGGATCCAACGCTGATGGTCGTTGCACCGGTCAGTTTCTTCGCCCAACCGGCAAAGTTTAACCCGCCTTCACCGTCGATATCGGGAAACTCCGGTTCCCAGAACCGGCGCTGAGAGCAGTGGAGTATATTCACACCGGCGTCAACTAACGGAACCAGCCAGTCTGCCATCGCTTCAGGCGTTGACGCGAGACGCGCTGCATAGTCCTGTTGCTTCCACTGGCTGACGCGCAAAATAAGCGGGAAATCAGGGCCAACCGCTTTGCGCATGGCCTTTATTACCTCAGATGCAAAACGTGCACGCTGTTTCAGGGTTGCGCCACCGTAGCCGTCGGTGCGCTGATTGGTTCCCGACCAGAAAAACTGATCGATCAGATAGCCGTGTGCACCGTGGATTTCCACCACGTCAAAGCCCAGCCGTTTGGCCTCGGCCGCAGCCTGACCGAAGGCAGCTATGGTGTCGGCGATAGCCTCATCGCTCATTGCCACACCGTGTGGTTGACCTGGAGCAATCAGCCCTGATGGGCTTTCCACCTCGGTATCCGGCACCCAGTCCGTCAGAAAACTGCTGACTGACCCCGTGTGCCACAGCTGCGGCCCCATCTTGCCGCCGGCGGCGTGAACATGGTCGATCACGCGCTGCCAGCCAGCCAGCGCTTTTTCACCATAAAAAAAGGGGATTTTGGGGTCATTACGTGAAGCAGGCCGGTTTATCACCGTACCTTCAGAGAGAATCAGGCCCACATCACCTTCGGCGCGACGCTGGTAGTAGGCGGCAATTGTTTCATCAGGCACGCCGTCAGTTGCAAATGAACGAGTCATGGGCGCCATCACGATACGGTTCTTCAGCACCAGATTATTCAAATGGAAAGGCTGAAACAGGATGTCGGCTTTGGATGAGGTCATAGGTTAACTCTCCGGTTAGGTTGGCGTCGTTCATAGTATATTATGCATATTACTCGTCAATCAGGTACCTCAACGCCACCTGGTTTCCCTGAGGGAACCTCTATGCTGAAAAAACCGGAAGACTGTTCCGCCACTCAATGCCTTCATCGTCTGCTACTCGAGCAAATTGCAGATAAATGGCCCGTTCTGATCCTCGCTTCCCTATGTGAAAAACCGTTGCGCTTTAATGAGCTCAAACGCGAGCTGAAAGTCATCACCCAAAAGTCATTGGCGCAAAGCCTCAGGCGGCTACAACGCAATGGTATTGTTGTTCGCTGGGTGATCACTG
Source organism: Brenneria sp. g21c3 (assembly GCF_040240345.1). Taxonomy (NCBI): domain Bacteria; kingdom Pseudomonadati; phylum Pseudomonadota; class Gammaproteobacteria; order Enterobacterales; family Pectobacteriaceae; genus Brenneria; species Brenneria sp. g21c3. The sequence goes on from NZ_JBEIAB010000013.1 coordinate 39,164, forward strand.
CTTCACCCATTGCCGTTGAATACGAAATCACCCCGCTGGGCCGAACGCTTAAAGACCCCATCGAGGCACTGTGCGCATGAACCCGAAGCTATCTGCCCGCGGTCGAAGCCGCGCGGCAAGCATTCGATATGGAGGAAATGACGCCGAATATGGTGTCAAAGGTTTAGGTTTGAAGAGAAGTATGTGTCGAAGAAGCGTAACTGGTGGGATTGGATAGCTGAGGGTAATGACGCCGATTAGCAGAAAGCCCGCTCCGGTTTCCCTTAAGCGGAATTTTCGAAATGTACAGCTCTGACTGTAAGAGCCTGCGCCAGCCATTGGCTAGTGACTTAATTCATGAGATAGCGCTATTTAAACATCCTTTCACCCAGCTTGATCTGTTCTCCATCGATGCTGAAATTGCCATTTCCCTAGTGGTATATCCGCCGTTTTTCCTCCCGGTCGACATCGTTCCAGTAATCCTGCCAACGAATAGTGGACACGTTATTAATCCAGTAAAATCGTAGCAATGAGTGAGATGAACTGATCCCAACTATTTGAGAGCGGCGAAGGGTTCAGCAGATGAGGAATGGATCCTCGCAGCTTTACGGCATCATGATGCCCAATACGGTACGCATAAAGCTCCCCGATAACTGGAGGAGCAGCAAGATGAAATATTCCCCTGTTGGCATCGATATTGCAAAACATCTGATGCAGATCCACTTCATTGATGAGCATACCGGTGAAGTTATCGATAAACAGATTAAGCGCGAAGCACTGCTAGAATATGTCAGCAATCGTGAATCTTATCTGATTGCTATGGAGGTCCCCGGTGGCTATCAGTACTGGGCCCGTGAGCTGGAAAAGCTAGGGCATAAGGTCAGATTGCTTCAGGTTACAGGGCAAATTCGTCAATCCCTTCATAATGGGCAACAAAAATGACGTGATGGATGCCGCGCTATCTAGATGGCGATCCAGCAACCGTCTAAAGCTGTCGCCGTCAAAACTGAAGAGCCGCAGGCCGCACTGTCGCTGCAGAAAATGCGTCGTCAGTTGGTGAAGTTCCGCACCGCACAGCTCAACGTGCTGCATGGATTACTGCCGGTGTTCGGCGAAACGGTGCGTAAGAGCCGGTTATCACTGGACAAGACGAAGCCTGAGGTACATGAACATCTGAAGGAAAATCTGCCGCCGTTCCTTATTTACCAGATTGAAGACCAGTACCGACGGCTCAGCGACCTTGATATGTAGATAGATAGCATTGAAAAACTGCCTGCCGCCTGGGCGAAACAGAATGAAGCCTGTCAGCGGCTCATGGATATCCCGGGCATTGGCCCGCTGGTCACTACCGCCGCTGTCGCCATGATGATAGATGCGGGAACCTTCCGTTCACGCGACCTGCATCGGTCTGGTGCCTGATCAAACTGGTACAGGCGGCAAGGTGCGGCTCCCGGGCATCAGTAAACGCGGTGATGCCTGTCTGAAGACGCTGTTTATCCATGGTACAAGGGCAGCGACGCTGCTGACGAAAGAGCCAAATCCATGGGTAACAGAGCTGATGAAAAGACGGCCAGCCAGCGTAACCGTGCTGGGGATGGCTAACAAGATAGCGCGTACAGTATGTACCCTATCGGCACATAACTGGACCTGCGACAAAAAACACATCAGCATCAGGCCGTTCTGAAGGGTATGGGCTGATAAACATTAACTCTTTCAAAATAAGGATGAATACTGAAAGGTTGCGAGGGCAGCCGTAGAGATAGCAACGACAGGTAAGACCATGACTAACTAAACTTGGATGGTCCTTTGAACTTTAAGCTCATTCAGGGAATAAGGCGTGAGTCAGCGGATCTCATCGAGGCCCGCAGCACCGGCTGCGCCAAGGTCGGATATAGAGCTACAACCGACCATCAACGTCAACACAATTGAAGCCTTGCAAACGGGATGCGTTCATATAGTGAACCATGACGCAAGCAAAATCTGTGAAAAGGGCATCCCGTAATCAATATACTACGGAGTTCGCTCGGCTAGACCAGCATTCTTGCCGCAGCAAAAACTAGCGGGGTGACATGGTTAATTATTACACACGATGCGCACCGGTATCCCTAGAGCATAATTACAATATTATATAAAAACCTCAGAGCGGCCCTTGCTGCAACGTTGATATGAATGCTCTGCGCCACGCGTGTAACCTGATAAGCGGTGCGCCGTCAGACGCTGGCCCGTGAAATAAAGTGCCAGTCCAGAACGACCCGCTCCGCCGGCGAATCGGGATTATTGATTTTATTCAGCAGCAGCCCCACGGCTTTGCGGCCGATGTCGGCGGATGGCTGGGCGATGGTGCTTAACTGCGGCGATACCATCTCCGAGAGTTCCGTGCCGTCAAACCCCACTATCGCCATATCATCGGGGATGGACAGTCCCGCCTCTTCAATCGCGCGCATCGCGCCCGCCGCCAGCGTATCCGAAACCGCAAACACGGCATCGGGACGACGTTCGCCCCGCAATAGATTCTCCATCGCCGTTTTGCCGGCGCAGAAGGTGAGATCGCTGGCGTATTCGACGGCGCGGTAGGTTAGCCCTTGCCGTTCCAGCGCCATTTTATAACCCCGCTCCCTCAATCGTGCATATTTATAACTCAGATCGTGGTTAATCAATGCGATACGGCCGCGTCCGCGCGTGATCAAATGCTGGATGACAAATCCGGCGGCATCGATATCATCGATCCCGACACAGGAGACGCCGCCGTCGTCGGCATATTCGGCGCACTGAACCCAGGGCATGCGATCGATCATGGTGGTTAATTCCGGTAGTTTCGAGAACGCATCCATGGTGATAATCCCGTCGACGATCTTGCCGGAGAGTAGCTTCAGGCTGGATATGGAACGCTGAATATCCGTGCCGGAATTACACAATAAAATGCGATAGCCGTTTTTTTCCGCTTCCTCTTCAATGCCTTTCACCACATCGGCGCAGAAGGGATTGGAGATATTCGACACCATCACCAGAATCATGGAGCTCCGGGCGGTTCGGAGCTGGCGCGCCAGTAAGTTGGGTTGGTAATTACTCTCGCTGATAGCCTGAAGTACGCGTTCGCGGTTTTTCGGTTTTACCGTATCGATATTGTTCAGCACACGGGAAACCGTCGCCACTGAAACCCCGGCAAGCCTGGCGATTTTCTGAATTGACATAACAATGACATATCCTGGAATTAACCACTTATTGGGGAAGGCTATCACAGTTTAACGGGGGACTGAATCAAAGCCCGACGCCATCCTTGCGCATCGGGAAATCCGTTCAGGAAGCGACGCTGACCCAACGCTGCTGCCGATGGCTTTTGATGATCGCCTCAATGATGAACATCACGTTGGCGCCGTCATGGAAAGTGGCGAACCCACGGCTATCCGGCGCCGGCGTTTTACCGTTACGAATAGCGGAATAGTACTGCAACATCATGTTCTTAAACGCATCAGGCCATCCTTCGATATGACCGCCGGGAAAGTGCGCCCACCCCGCCGCATCCGGCTCCATCAGACCGGGATCGTCCGACAGCCATTGGTTAGGCTGACTGCGATGCCCCACCCAGAGTTTCTGCGGCGTTTCCTGATCCCAGGCCACCGACGCCTCGCTGCCGTTCACCTCGAAGCTCAGGCTATTTTTTCTGCCCGCGCAGACCTGCGAAACATGAAAACCCCCCTTACTGCCGTCATCAAAACGAAATAGCACGAACCCCATATCCTCCGTGGTGACCGGGCGGTCTTCATCGCCGCCGGCCTCCTGACGCGCGGTAAAAGTCGAGCCGCCCCGCACGCCGGCTTTCCGGGTCGGCCAGACGATGGATAAATCCGCCATGACGTCGGTAATGCGCCGTCCGGTGACGAACTGTACCGTATCGCACCAGTGAGAGCCGATATCCGCCACCGCGCGCGAAACGCCGCCGATATTCGCCTCGACGCGCCAGTTGTAATCACTTTCCAGCAGCATCCAGTCCTGCAAGTAGCTGCCGTGCGCCGAGAAAAGACGGCCTGCCTGCCCATGACGCAACATGCTGGCCGCCTGACGGACCATGGCGAACTGGCGATAAACGAAACTGACGCCGTGCACCACGCCGGCCTCCTGCGCCATTTGAACCAATTCTCGCGCTTCATCCGCGGTCATACAAAGCGGTTTTTCGGAAAAAACGTGCTTGCCGGCCCGGAGGATCTTACGGTTAATGTCCGCGTGCAGGTGGTTCGGCGTACAGTTATGCACCGCATCCAGACCGGGATGCGCCAGTAACGCGTCCACATCGCCATACGCATGCGGGACATTGAGCTGCGCCGCTTTGGCGCGCGCCACCTCTAACGGTGTGTCGCAGAGCGCCACCACCCGGACGAACCCCAGACGGCGGATCGCTTCGATATGCGCCGGCCCGATAAAACCGGTGCCGATAATGCCGACATTAATCATGAGACGTTTCCCCCGGCGCGATACCCAATATTCTGCGCACGTCGGCGCGACGCTCCACTGCCGCGGCGAAATCGTCAAACGCGCGATCGGCGACAGGTATAATGTGCCGGCGAATAAATTCGCCGCCTTCGCGCGCGCCGGTTTCGCCGTCTTTCAGGCAGCACTCCCATTCCAGCACCGCCCAGCCGTCGTAGTCATGTTGCGTCAGCCGGCTGAAAATGCCTTTGAAGTCGATAGCGCCATCGCCGGGCGAGCGAAAGCGTCCGGCGCGGTCCGACCAGCGTTGAAAACCGCCGTAGGCGCCGCTTCGCCCATTGACGGTGAATTCGGCATCTTTCACATGAAACGCTTTGATGCGCGAGTGATAGAGATCGATAAACGCCAGATAGTCCATGTGTTGCAGATAGAGATGGCTGGGATCGAACAGAATATTGCAGCGCGGGTGATGATCCACCAGTGCCAGAAAACGTTCGAAGGTCGCGCCATCATGTAAATCCTCGCAAGGATGAATTTCATAACAAACGTCGATCCCATGCGCGTCAAAACAATCCAGTACCGGCCGCCAGCGGCGCGCCAGTTCATGGAACGCTTCGCTCAGCAACGTCTGATTATGCGGCGGCCAGGGATAAATATACGGCCAGGCGAGAGAGCCGGAAAAGGTGGCATGCGCCCGCAGCCCCAAATGTTCCGAGGCCTGGGCGGCCCGTTTCAGCATGCCGGCCGCCCAGGCCTGGCGGGCGGCGCTATCCCCCCGCACCGCGTCGGGCGCAAAACCGTCAAACGCATCGTTATAGGCCGGATGCACCGCCATCAGTTGCCCTTCCAGATGCGTGGACAGCTCGCTGATGACCAGGCCATGCTGCGCCAGTTTGCCGTTAACCTCATCGCAGTAGGTCTGGCTGGCGGCGGCCAGTTCCAGATCGAAAATCGTTTTATGATTACAAGGGATCTGGAGCGCCTTATATCCCAGAGAAGAGACCCATGCCGCCAGCCCCTCGAGGGTATTAAACGGGGATTGCTCCCCGATGAACTGCGCCAGGAAAATCCCCGGCCCCTTAATGGTTTTCATTTCACCTCCGAATACTCAAACCCTCTCTTTCTCGTCATATTTGAACGAAAAGAGGAAAATAAGCGCGATAACCGCTGCGGCAACCGCCGGGATCCACCAGAACGTCACCCATGCCTGCGGCACCGTCTGACCGGCCACCAATGCGTTGTACAACGCGCCGGAAATCTGCGACCCCAGCAACATCCCAATCCCGTAGGTAAACATGACGATCATGCTCTGCGCCTGCCCCTTGACTTTGTCCCCGGCCACACGCTCGGTGTAGATAAAACCGACGACGAAGAAGAAGTCATAACAGACGCCATGCAACAGAATACCGATATACAGCAGCCAGCGGCCTTCTTCACTCACTCCCAGCGCAAAGAACGCGTAGCGAACAAACCAGGCGAACATCCCGATAAACAGCATGTATTTCACCCCCAGCCGTCTGAACAACAGCGGGATCACCAGCATGAAGAAAATTTCAGACATCTGGCCGAAAGACATGGCGGTACTGACGTCTTGCACCCCCGCATCGGCAAGATAAGAGGCTGTATAGGCGTAGTATGTACCGAGAGGAATGGAAATCAGCGTGGCGCACAGCGCGAAGATAAAGAAATGCCGGTTTTTCAGTAAGGCAAACGCATCGGCACAGAGCAGATCGCGCAACGCCACGGGCAAGCCTTTGGCCGGCGCCGGCGTATGCGGCAACGTCAGGCTATAAACCGCCAGCACCATAGAACATATCGCCGCCAATGAGAAAATATGCACCGTTGAGGAAATACCGGTCACGCCGATAAAAATGCCGGCGACGATCCAGCCGATAGTGCCGAATACCCGCACCACAGGAAAGGTTTTATCAATATCCTTCAGGCTGTGAAAGGCGATGTTGTTGGTTAATGCCAGCGTCGGCATATAACAAAGCGTATAGCCGAACAACAACGCGATCAGCAGCGTGCCGTTTTCGCTGATCAGCGCCTGCGGCACGAACCACAGAATGGCCGCGCCGGCCACATGCATGACCGCCATCACTTTTTGCGACGGGAAGAAGCGGTCAACCAGCATTCCCAGCACAAACGGCGACAGGATAGAGGCTATCGGTCCGGCGGAAAACGCGTCGCCAATCAGCAATGACATATTGTGCTGCGTCATCACCAGCCCCAACGTTACCGACCAGCTTCCCCATATAAAAAATTGCAGAAACATCATCAGCGATAACCGCGGCACAATAAACCGATGCTGCGCGCCCGCCCTTTCACTACTTCCCGTTGTTGACATCATTTTCAGCCTCACCAGGTAAAAGTAATCGATTACAAAAAAAACACAACTAAAATGTAATCGATTACTTTTAAGGTTACACCATCCCTGTTCAAATTTGGGATAGCAGTCACGATAAAACCTGGCGGTAGGCAAGGCGACAACGCGTCGCCTCTATGGGCATCACGGAAAAGGGTTATAAGGGATAAAGGCGTCGTCTGGTTGGAAGGAACGCGTCGGCCGGAGAAATCAGGATTTTGGATAAACGCCGGCGGCGGTCCCAATAGAACGCGCTCCGGCTGCTGTCCAGCGCCTGGAACCGGCCGCCGGGGCGCTTACGGCCGGCGCAATTCCGTTGCGCCGGCATCGTAAGCGCGTTTCACTTCGATTTATTAAGGAAAGTCACGACATCCTGGGTAAAACGCAGCGGATTTTTGAACGCCAGGAAGTGATCCCCTTGTTGTTCTTTCGTGTAGACAAACAATTCCGATCCCGGAATAACGGAATGCATCCATTGCTGACTGGGAACGTTATGGCTGTAATCGCCAGTGAAAATAGCGGTCGGCACATTAATTTTATGGCGGATCACGTCACGCCAGTCGTTTGTTGCATGGTCAAAAAGCACCAGCGAGAGAAATTTGGGATCGTTTTTTATGAATTCACGCGCAAGCGCCTCTGAATTTTGAAAATATTTCGAGTCCATCGCCGCGTAACGTTCCATTGCGGCCATATCCACAATCTGATTATTGGTCGCCGCGCCCTGGGTAAATGCCGCAATCATGCGTTCCGGCGAGGTCGTCATTCCGCCGGCTTCCAGACGCTCTTTTTCCGACCAGTCCGAATGGGTGTAGATAGAAATCGGTTCGTCAATAAAAATCAGCTTGTTGATATTTTTTGTTCCGAAAAGATCGATATACGACCAGATGACCGACGCCCCCATCGACCAGCCGCAAAGGTTCACGGATTTTGCGCCGATATGGTCGGTAAACTCTTTAAGATCGGCGCCGTAACGCGACAATCGGTTGCCGTACTCCACATTTTGCGACAACCCCTGATTCCGTGGGTCAAGCACATAAACGTGATATTGCTTACTGAGCAGAGACATAATATTGACATACTCCGCCCCGTTCCCCGACCAGCCGGGAATAAAAATCAGGGGATCGCCTGCTCCCGCTTCCCAGTAGCTCAGCTTGACGCCGTCACTGGTGGTAAATGTGTTTATCTGTAATCCCTTGAAATCCGACAATTTTTGCGGTAATCCTTCAATTTTGTTCGGAAAAGTAAAATCCCGGCCAAGCGCCGTTACCACATCGGCGGCATGGACAGAACAGGCGGAAGCCATTAATAACATAACGCTGACTATTTTGATGATATGACGCATAACGTTTTACCTTGCAGGTGTTATCCGGCCGGATGCACGGGGACAGTAGTTTGAAGATCGACAGAAAAGCTTAGTTAAATCCGCTGGATTGATAAACAACTAAAAAGCATCAACATTGGAAACAATATATTTTAAATCATGTCGGCCATATCCATCGATGGTTCTTCGGTGCCCGCAAGCGAGAACATTGACGGCGCTGGGCCGGTTATTTTTGGCTATAGGCGAAAGTGTCCGGTCGCAAGCCGGGCGTCATTGAAATTTACTCCACGCCGAACTTCGGGTAAAAAGAAGACAACGGCAAAACGGCCATATCGAGAGGTAACACGAAGAACATATGAAAATGTCAATTGTTGGTACGGGTATGATTGTCAAAGAGCTTTTACCCGTCCTCAAAGAACTCGACCTGACTCTGGATGCCATTCTTGCCACAGAACACTCCCAGAGCAAGGGCGAGGCATTGAGCCAAACATACGGTATTCGCAACGTATTTACCGATTACGATTTATTGCTGGCAAGCGACTGCGATGCCGTGTATATAGCATTGCCCAATCATTTACATTATACATTCGCCAAAAAAGCCCTCGAAAAAGGCAAGCACATTATTATCGAAAAACCCATTGTTCCGCACCTTGCCGAGCTTTACTCCTTGTATGAACTGGCGAAGAACAATAACTTAATCATTCTTGAGGCCATGAATATTCACTATCTCCCGGCCTATGCCGACCTCAAAAATAAAATCAACGACATTGGCGATATAAAAATCGTTCAACTTAATTATAGCCAGTATTCGTCCCGTTATGACGACTTCAAAAAAGGAATTATCCACCCTGCGTTCGACAAGGAAAAATATGGCGGCGCCTTGATGGATCTCAACATCTATAATATCCACGCCATCATTGGACTTTTCGGTTCGCCGAAGACATTCAGCTACTCGGCGAATATAGAGAAGGGCGTGGATACCAGCGGGATACTTTCTCTTGATTATCCGGGTTTCAAAGTATCAAGCATTGGCGCAAAGGATTGCAAAGCCCCGATAATCAATACCATTCAGGGCACAACCGGAAATATCGTTATTAGAACGCCGCTCAATAGCATGACAAAATTCACAATAAACCGGAATGACGGCGCATCAGAAGAGCTGGACTTTAATCAGGGAAAACACCGGCACTTTTATGAATTTAAAAAATTCAATGAAATCATCGATGACAACGACACGGCGGCGGCAAACACTATGCTTGATATCAGTATGCAAGCTGTGCGTATCCTTGAGTCATCCAGAATGACGCCATGATGAAAGAATGAACGCGCGGCGGGCGCCGTCAGCCCGACGGCGAAACGACGGGCAATAGGCTATGCCGCCCATGTTCATTCGGCGCGTATCGCCGGACAATAACCACTGGATAAAAGCAAGGATCATCACCATGGATTCCGTCACACAGGCTCTGTTGGGAGGCGCAATACAAGGCAGTCTGCTGGGGCGGACGCAGGGACGGCGCGCCCTGTTCTACGGAGCCGCGCTTGCAACCCTGCCGGATCTGGATGTACTCATCCCTTATGCCGATCCGGTGTCGGCGATGACCTATCACCGCGGTTTTACGCATTCCCTTTTTGTGCTGACCGGACTGGCGGGATTGCTGACCTGGCTGATTCGGCGGCGTTGGCCCGATGCGCCCTATCGCCGTGGACGTCTGTTTTTCACCTTATGGCTGGTCCTTATCACCCACCCGCTGCTGGATGCGTTTACCGTCTACGGCACCCGGCTCTTCTGGCCGTTTCCCGCCGTGCCTGAAAGCTGGTCGGCGGTTTTCATCATTGACCCCGCCTACACCCTACCGTTGCTGGCTGCCGTGGTTTTCGCCGCGCGAAAAGGACTTAATACCCGCAGTATCCGTATATTATCCGTCGCGCTGGCGCTCAGTACCGCCTACCTTGCTTTTGGGATGGGCGGACGCATGCTGGCTGAACAGCGGGTTTCCCATGCCATGCGCAATCAGGGGATCGCGGTGACGGAATTACGCGCCGTGTCCATGCCGTTCAATGCTCTGATATGGCGCGTCATCGCCAAAACCCCGGACGGCCACTACTACGAATCCGTAAGCAGTTGGTTTGACGATAGACCACCAGAATGGATTCGTCTTCCGCTTCATCCCGATATCGCGCACATCGTAAACGGCGTACCGCTGCACGACAGGCTGCGCTGGTTTACCAATGACTGGCTGCGTTACGACATCATCGGTAACGCGTTGGTCGTCAGCGACTTACGAATGGGGATTGCCGGGCAGTACACCTTTCGTTTCAAAATGGCCGAATGCGCCGCCGATGGGAAGTGGGTCACCGTGGTTCCCTCCGCCTGGTCAAGCGGCATGCCCAGCCTGACGGAATTGAAGCTGATGATGAAACGTATTTTTCATCAGCAACCGCCTTTGCCGCTGTCCGCCTGGTCGGCGCCCTATGCAGAGACATCCGCGGCGCACACCTGCGATCTCGCCATGCCGGTCGGCAAGCCGGCATCGTCATAACCGTCGGCGTTCACTTTTGCCGCGCGCTTGCGCGGCAAAAGTGAAATGCGTTATCATCCGCCCCGGCTATCTACTTTTACATCGTTTTGATTATGCGTTCACTGAGTCAATCTTCAGTGGGATTTTTTTGTTCGCTTGATTAACCGTGCTGGTTGATAAGCGGAACAGTGATGTAAAAGGCCATTCCCATGTCATTTTCCTCCATTCGCAATTTTTGCATTATCGCCCATATCGACCACGGTAAATCCACGCTGGCCGATCGTTTTATTGAACTCACCTCTACCGTGGCCCGGCGGGACATGCGGGAACTGCTGCTCGACTCCATGGATATTGAGCGTGAACGCGGCATCACCATCAAACTGCAAACGGTGCGTATGCGCTATCAGAGCGATGAGGGCCGCCAGTATCAATTCAATCTAGTGGATACGCCGGGACACGTCGATTTTTCCGCGGAAGTTTCGCGCAGCCTGGCCGCCTGCGAAGGCGCGATACTGCTGATTGACGCCGCGCAAGGCGTTCAGGCTCAGACCATCGCCAATCTCAATCTGGCTCGACGACATGGCCTGACCCTACTGCCGGTCCTGAACAAAATTGATAGTCCGCAAGCCGATATCGCCGGCGTGATGCAGCAACTGGCCGACATTCCCGGCCTGGATATCAGCACGGTGTTGCCGGTATCGGCAAAAACCGGGGAAGGTGTGGCCGCCGTGCTTGCGTTCGTCGCTCGGCATTTCCCCTCCCCGCTCGGCGAATCGCACACCTCGCTCCGGGCGTTGGTGTTTGACTCCCATTACGATCCTTATCACGGCGCCATCATGCATGTGCGTATCGTGGACGGCAGCATCAACACCGGCGATGCTCTCTGTTTCATGTCATCCGGTTTTCGCTTTGAGGTCACTGAAACCGGGGCTTTCCTACCCGCACGCCAGCCGTGTGAAAAACTGGATACCGGAGAAGTGGGCTATATCGCCGCCGGAATTAAAGATGCGGGCGCGATCCGCGTCGGCGATACCCTGACGCTGGCGGCGAATCCCGCAACCGAAGCGGTTTCCCGCTATCAGGAGATGAAACCGATGGTGTTTTCCGGGCTTTATCCCGATGCGGATGACGATCTGAAAGGATTGCGCAACGCCATGGATAAACTGTCTCTTAATGATGCGGCGCTGCACATTGAACCGGAAGTCTCCGCCTCGCTGGGCGCGGGCTTCCGCTGTGGTTTTCTGGGGATGCTGCACATGGATATCGTCCGCGAGCGCCTGAAGCGGGAATACGGCATCTCGGTGATTGCCACCGCGCCAAGCGTTGAATATCGCGTCTGGTTACATAACGGCCAATGCCTGAGCGTCGATAATCCGGCTCATTTTCCGGGCGAAGACGTGCTGAATTACGTCGAAGAGCCTTATGTCGTCAGCACCATTCATACCCCGGATACCTATGTGGGCGCCATGATGGAGTTCTGCGCCTCCCGGCGCGGCGAGTTTGTGGATATGCGCTATCTGGACGGCGGCGCCGTGCGTCTGACCTGGGCGATCCCGCTTAATGAGATGGTTTTCGGCTTTTTTGATACGCTCAAATCCCTCACCCAGGGCTACGCCACGCTGGATTACGAACTCTCAGGCTATCGCCGCGCCGATCTGGTGCGTTGCGATATTTATCTCGATAACCAACTGGTGGACGCCTTTTCTTTTATCATCGCCCGACAAAAAGCCTGGGCGCGGGCGTCCGAAATCGTGAAAACGCTGAAGTACGTCATCCCGCGCAAGCTGTATCCGGTGCCGGTGCAAGCAAAAGTGGAAAACCGCTTCATCGCGCGGGAAGATATCCCACCGTTGCGCAAAAGCGCGCTGGCACAAGGATTTCAGGGCAGCCTCTCGCAGAAAAAACGGCTCATTCGCAAGCAACGCGAAAATAAGAAACACAACATCGGGTTTTCAAAACGGGAAATCCCACGCGAGGCGTTTATGGCGATTTTGGCGATTGACGGCTGATTATCCATCGCCGCCGGATACGGCGGCCGAAGCACACAGATCGCCCTGTATAGACAGGGCGTATTTGTCAACCGCTCTCAGGAAGAGACTCACGGCGACGGCCCGCCATGAGCGATAAATCAAGTTTGATTAAAAACGATAGAGATAACCGACGCTCACCATCGTTTGGCTTGAACTGTCAACTAACGGGCTATCTTTGATGGCGCTGCCGAACCGGGTGGCGCTCGCATCAAGAAACAAGGTGTGACGCCGCGCCAGAGTGTAATCCATGCGCACCCCCGCCTCAACATTGGTGGCAGACTCCCCCTCATAAAAACCGCGGTTTGGACGCGCTTCTGAACGCCTCACGCCATAATAGTAATCAACGAATTTGCTATCCACCCACGCAACGCCCAACCTCGGCGTTATGCCAAAAGCGCCGGAGGAAAAACGCCGCTCCGCCTGCAATTTTGCACGAGAGCCCTTGCTATTGCCGGAAACGTCGCCGAGGACTTCCGCCGAAAGATCGACGATGCCCGTCTTCCACATCATTGCCCCCCCTGCCCATATACTGCCCTTGCGATCATCCATGCCGGCAAGGAACGGGGAGTCGTCCGCATCATAGCCGTCCCCGGCGTATCTGGCCCTCAGGCTCAGGGTAACGGATTCATTGGAAAGGAGTTTTAAGTCCAGCTTTGGAACAGAAGCGCTAATCCATCTGTTTTCGTACGAAAATAGCGGTAAGGGAACAACATCAGTATCAATATCGCGATAAGGCTTCTGAACAACGGCAACGCCCGCGCCTAATGCCCATGTTGAAGATCCATCTCCGTCGGGCTTGGCAGTTTGCGCAGCCGCCATCGGCGCCCAGGACAGCGAAACGGTAAACATCGCCAATGCCGCCGATACGGAACAGCTGGTCAATCTGAAAGAATCGGTGGGGTGCTTCATTGCATAGTCCTTTTTTAACGTAAGTGAGGAAGCTCAAGGGCCGTCAATCTTGAATCGTCCCTGGAGCCAGAAAAACACATCCATCATTCGTGCTGTAGTGACCCGCCCCCTCTTTGTGAACCCGTTCGAGCGAACACTCAACAGGCTGCACCACGCACTTAAGATCAACCTAACATCATGATATTTAGCACAAAAAATACATCAAATCGCTCCGTTACGGGAGGGCATATTCCGCCTAGCCAAAGCGCCTCAGACAGGATGAAATCAATTCACCGGTAACGCACCTTCGTACAGATCGTCACATTGTTATTTACATACAGTATGAGATAGATCAACAATAACGAAACGATACTGTTTCGTTTCATTGTTGTCAATACGCAGCAATCGAGAGGGAAGCTCTAACAGGAAAAAATGCAAAAAATCAACATAACCAATTATTATATATGAAATTAAACTCCTAAATCCTCGTTAGAAAATACTCACTGATAACGTGAACGTATAATACATTACCATGTTGATATTCCAACGAATCAGCTGTTATCCAATTAAAGAAAACTACCGTCAACAAGACAATTTTTCACTCAGTTTAATTATTTTTCTAGAAAAAAATACATTCTAACATCATTAAACAACAGGGAATTGATGACTATCAAAACAGTTAGCCTCGTAATATAGAAGGAGAAGCATTATGAAAAAACACGACAAACCATTTTATTCAATGAGTAGAATACCTGACTGGGTTACAATAAGAGAAGCAGTCAAAATAGCTACTCTATCGACGAATATAAAAATAAAAAAAAGAGATATTTATCGAGATGCCTTATGTGGGAAAATACACCTCTCCATTTATTTTCAGTCTCCTGTTAGGTTAAGAAAAGTAAAAACCTTAAATAACAAAGTAAAATTAAAAAAAGCAGAAAACAAACTTACCCATAGACTTTGCTTGCTTGAAAAAGATTGCTTCATCAATAAAAGAGATTTAATTATCGACACTGAGGGAGAGTACTTTCTTTCTAAAAACAAAATCCTTGACACACCATTAATAGGATACGAATATATTTTAATACAACATTTACTAGCTCAATCGTTGAGTATTCCATCGCCGATGACAGAGAAAAACACAATAAACTACGGTTTTTCCACTATCATTTCAGGAGAAATATTTCAGGTATTTGAAGAAACCACATGGCAAGAAAGGATGAAAAAACAAATAAAACTACTACCTAAAAACATCGCCCCCCAAATTCACGATCGCATTATCTTTCACAACATAAATAAATATTGTCGAAAAGAACACTTTCCGCTCCACGCCCTACCTCTAGATGCCTGTTTCGTTCTCCGCCATACTGAGCTTGAAAAATTAATCCAGATACTGGCGAAAAATAAAACTATATCAACTTCTACAACACGGATATCCACCCCGCTATCGCGCTTGTTCTGGCTCTCCTGCAAGCATAATGAGGCCATCAGTCCATTGGTTAACCAGCCTTACAAGCTGCTGTCCATCTTTGAACAATGGGCATTAGCCGACGGTATAACGGATCGTCTAAGCGGCGAGACACTAAAAACTGCTCTTGAGCGTGGCTCACCATCTTTCCTTGGGGTATCAACATCATCAAGATAAGCATTATTTGACTGAACCCCGTATTAAGGGTTTTCCAATCCTTAATACGGGTTCATTAACTTTATCCCTGCTCCTGTTTGTGTTGTCGTGTCATTTCCGGACATAACCCATTTCTGCCACAGGAGGATACTATGACATCACATCAGCTATTACGACTAAAGCAGGTTGAAGAAAAAACCGGTTTAAAACGCTCGCAAATATATCTGTATATGAAAAGCGGCAACTTTCCTCATTCGGTCAAAATAGGTCCGGCCAGCGTAGCCTGGCTCGAATCTGAAATTGATGAATGGATCAATATTAAATTAGCCAACCGTTAATCATTTTTTCAGAGGAAAAGGATGATGAAAGATAATCAAGGTACCCTTTTATCCGTGAAACTGGACCAACTCAGGGCCTTTGAACTCGATCCCAGAATTATCCGGAATCCCTATTATGAGGAAATCAAGACATCAATTAAAAACCGCGGGCTCGACCATCCTCCGAAAATCACCCAACGACCAGGCGAAAGCCATTATATTGTATTCAATGGCGGGAATACCCGACTGTCTATTCTGAATGAACTCTGGCTGGAGACGCAGGATAAAGTATTCTGGGATATCACCTGCCTGTTCCACAAATGGCTGTCCGGTCCTGTAGAGCGCGGTAATTTACACTGTCTGCTCGGTCATCTGGTCGAGAATGATCTGCGCGGTTCGCTGACATTTATTGAAAAATCCCTGGCCGTACAAAAAGCGGCTGATATTTGCCTGTCGCTCTATGGCGCGATGTCCCAAACAGAATTACTCCAGAAACTTGATCAGGCCGGCTATGCAATCCACCAGTCGGTATACAGCAGAATGACAGCGACGATTAACTATCTCCTGCCTCATATTCCGGATTTGCTGTACAGCGGCCTGCCTAAAACCACCATTGAAAGGTTGTTAATGCTGCGCGCCTGCACATCAAAATTCTGGGATACCCAGTATCAATCTGTCGCTGGCAAACCTGACTTTAATGATGTCTTCGCTATGGCTCTTATCCCCTTTAATGGCCCGCTGGCGGGTTTCTCGTATGACGGTATTCGGGACGAACTAACGGGACTTATCAGCCAGGCGCTGGAGATCGATTACAATGCCGTGGCATTGATCACCGATGCCGGGGCTCAGAAACGCCAAGCGCTATTGGGATCACCAACCCCAACACTCCCTGAGATCAACGAGCAACGCCGTTATCAACCAGAGGTCAGAACGGTCCTCTCAACACCCCGAAATACGGCGGACGAAGTACCGGAACAAAATGACGAACCTTTTTATGATTCTCACGCAAAACCCGGATCCGCCCCTTCTGTCAAGCCCCATGCTGCAGGGAAAGAGGAACAGGAAAGCGAAAGCGGGAATATCACCGATACTGATCCGGCGGAGATATCGCCCCTGGAACGCCCGGAGGCTGGATGGGATATCGAGCCTGTCTTTGACACTACCGAAAATCTGCCATCGCTTGCCGAACAAACGGCATGGGGGCTGGCGGCAAAAGCCGGTCTGGAACATCTGATACAACCCTCGCAGGAAAACGGCTTTGATTTGGCAGAGCCAGACAGCCCGTTGTCGAATGAGGCTCGTACCTACTGGCAACTTCTGTCTTTTCTGGCGCAAAAAATGGGGGGAGCCGCGTCACTGTGGCAGCATTTATTACTGGGCTCCGCGATGACGTCAGCCGGATTTGGCGACGATGTGGTCATAAATATTTTCCAGTTGATCCGTCTGCTGCGCCGCCTGCATGAGAAACAACGGGAGGAGGCATCATCATGATCCCGTCACTGAACTACGCGGTATTGACTGACGTACTGCATGCGCTGAAAGAAGGCAACATTCGCTACTGCGAAGCGCTGGGTTTCACTTACGACGAAATGAACGCCATCAATCAGTTATCCCTAGACGAGCTGTTCATTGTCAGCCGGGCGTCCGCGCAGTTTATGAATGTCACGATCCAACACGAAGTTCTACGCCAGATCCTGGCTCAGTCCCGTCAGGAGGTACTCCTGCAACAACAGATTAACCGGGCCATCTGTCTGGGCGGTTCGATTGAGCTTCTGAACCAGTATTTTGGCCTGTCGTCTAATGAAATCAGCGCCCGACGCCGGTTGCTAGGTATATCTATTTCTCAGGGCCGGACGCAAATCCCGGATGAAGATACCGATGCTGAAATCTGGGTTCGTTGGCAAAAACGACGCCCGGAAAACATCGACTCGCTCAACGCGCTGGACATCATGATGCAAGTTACCGAAGAACTCTCATCACAAGATGAGGGCCCGTCGCTCACCGTGGTCTGGAACCGCATCACGCTTTGCGAAAAAGAAGCATCGGACAGGAGGAAATCACATGCCAGATGAAATCGATCGCGATCAGGAACTCAATGAGCAGCAGTTGGAAAAGCTTATCGAAAAAAACCGTTTCAGACCTGCTGCAACGCCATCATTGTCTTACTGCCGGCTATGCGGTGAACGCATTCCAGACAAACGGCGTGGGACATTGCCCGGCGTAACAACGTGTATTGATTGCCAGGCAAAGCTTGAGCGCCAGCTGCGCTAAGAATAAGACGACCCAAAGGCGGGGAGTTTCTTTCTCTGCGTGTTTTTCTTATCAGTGCAATCGATAGACATAGTTTTTACCGATTAATATCTCACTTTCAAACGGAAACGGTCTAAAAATATTCTGGCAGAATATTTTTAGACCGTTTCCTATCAATAATAAGAAAGTCAAAATTATAGCCTATCAAACCAGCCAGCCCATTTCCTTCATTTTTATAATTGGTTTTGCAATATCACCCTAGAATAAACTGTAACACCCTGTCCGCTCCTTCATTTGCAGGAGCCTCTCATGAACGAAAACGAACAGCAAAGCAGCCGGGATAATTACCGTCTCACCAGCGGCCCGTTACGCAGCGCCATCACCATTGAACTGCACACCCATTTGGCGACCCAGCTGTGGCAGGGGCGCCAGGCAAACCCGGAAGAAGATGTCCACGGCATCATCGGGATGCCGCGTTTCCTTAATATCATGAATATCCTCCGCCTGGATGCCATCACCGACAACCCCTATGCCGATATCTGGATGCTGAGGCTGGAAGAACGGTTACTGTCCGCTCGGGAGGAAATGAACGCATTAATCGGCAGTATGGACGCCGTATTCGCCCAGATCCCGGAAATGATGACCGTTGAAAGCTGCCTCAGTATCCAGCCTGCGCGGTTCCCGGTGTTTGCCGCTTCCCAGTTAGGGTTTATTGCCGTCTATCTGCTGACCGATTTCGACAAGCTGATGCGCAACCTGATGCTGGCGAATCACATGGCGCTGATTAACCGCGTGGAGCTCAACGACATTCGTCAGCGCGGCGGCAACCTGATCCGCAGTATTTTTGTGCTGGCCCAGAAATACCGGCGTATTCCCGTTACCCGGCAGGATATCCGTGACGGCAATGCCCGCGCACAGGCGGCGGAAGAATTAGCCGGTCCCGTGCCGGACGATATCTTTAAGGGCTCCCGACGCTCGGCCTATGCGCCACCGCTCCGGTTTGCCTCAGAGGATAGACCTGAACCTGTGGCTGATATTCCGGCCTCTGCGCCAGATGAACCTTCCGCCGATGGGCCAGACCTTGACGTATCGACGGTTACTGCGACAGAGCCCGGAGACGACGATGACTGATCCAGCCTCCATATACCAGGCGCTGACCCGCGAGGACTGGTTTGCTTACGAAAGCTGTCTAAAAGGCCTTTTAAGGGTAAGGGAGCCGCAATTATCAGCGCAATCTGCGGCAGACGCGGCGGCGACCCTGCACCAGCTACAGACGCGGATCATTCACCGTGCCTGGCGCTGGCCGTTACGAAACTTACCCTTGCTGTTATGCCGTGGGCCAGCCCGCTCTGGTGCAAATTTTCTGCGCTGGCGCAATCAGCAGAACAATCGCTCCGGCACACCGGCATGGCGCGCGCTGCTACAGGACGCCTCACAACCGCCGCAAATCAGGGACGCGCTGCTGGCGATCGAACAGGCTCGGATCCTCTTCAACATGCAGATGTCGATAACCACCTTCTGCTGTGCCAGATCCGTGAATGCTCCCTCAAAATGGCTGACGCCCGTTCAGCCGCGCTATCGGCGTCAGCCTCCCCTGCAACATATCAATACGAGGATAATCAATATGGCCCAACGTGGATTGAATAAAGTCTGCCTGATCGGTTTTCTGGGACAGGATCCGGAGGTGCGTTATACAGCGGATAAGCAGCCAGTCACCGTTTTTTCGATCGCCACCGGGGATATCTGGAAAGACAAGGAAACCGGGGAAACCAAAGAACGCACCCAATGGCACCGGATTGTAGTGTACAACAAACTGGCGGAAATCGCGGCAAAACACCTGAAAAAAGGAACGCAGGTGTATCTGGAAGGACGGTTACAAGTCAGAAAATGGCAGGACAACCTGGGCGCGGAGCGGCTGTCCACCGAGGTGGTTATCGATATTAACGGCACGCTGCACATGCTGAGCAGTAAACCTGATACAGACAAAGAACCGGGATCCTCTCCTGAAACGGAAAATAACGAGTAACTCGCTCTGGTGACGCCCTGACGGGCGTCATTCTTTTTTTACCGTATTGAATTGATACGAGACCGTGCCGGTTCGCAGCGGTTAATTAACCGATCTCATTCGTCTCCATGAGGTCACCTACATGCAATCACATAAAAATTTTCCAACAGATTCAGTCCGGCATGTTATCAGCTTATCGGGCGGCAAAGATTCGCTGGCATTGTGGTTATTGGCTCGCGAACAGGGCATAAACGCGACCGTCGTTTTTGCCGATACGGGTCATGAACATCCTTATACTTATGACTATCTCTCTGTGCTGGAGCAAAAATTGGGCGTCGTGATGCGCGTCAGGGCTGATTTTCGGCAACGTATCATCAACAAGCGCCATTATATTCAGCAAATCTGGCCGCAAAAGCTGGTTGAAAAATATCATTTTACGCCGCAGGAAGCGGAACAACGTATTCACTATGCCCTGGCAGAAATGTATCCGCGTCATATTCCCTTCCTTGATTTATGTATTCTGAAAGGCCGCTTTCCCAGCACCTGCGCCCGGTTTTGCACATTTGAACTGAAGCATCGCCCCATTGACGAGCAAATAATCACCCCATTGCTGGCCCGGTATGACGATGTGATTAGCTGGCAAGGCGTGCGCGCCCAGGAATCCGCATTCCGCGCCAGACTGCCAGAACTGGAACAGGATGTGGGCAATAAAATGGGCTTGCACGTCTATCGTCCTTTACTGCACTGGACGCATGAGGACGTATTTTCGTTGGCAAGACGTCACGGCATTCCGCCGAATCCGCTCTACCAACTGGGGTGCGCACGAGTGGGCTGCATGCCCTGTATCCATGCTCGAAAAAAAGAATTGGGCGTGATTTTCCGCCGTTTTCCGGAACAGATCGAACGCGTAGCGCAGTGGGAGCGGATTGTCGCAGCCTGCTCCACGCGCGGCAACTCGACCTTTTTCCCTTCCACCCGCGATCCGGGAAAAGCGGAAAAAGATACCTATAAAATCAGCCTCGACAGCCACGGTATCCAGACATACCGCGGCTGGGCGTTTTCAAAACACGGCGGAAAGCTGTTTGATGATATTGCCGCATTAAATGATGGTAAACCCTGCCACAGTATTTACACCGGGATCTGCGAATAAGTGAATAATTTACGCCTGCCTGAATAGGGTTTCTTCTGTCGATTTTTCTGCTTCGCCGGTTTAATTTCCCGGCAACATCGCCTTATGGCGCCCGGTAACGCGAACTGGAAGTTACCCGTAGCAATACGATGTTCATCCCCTACGCCTGATGCAACTGAAAACAGGCGGTGCAATTAATTTGCATCGTTGCCGTAAACACACTCCATTTAATTTATGAAGGAAATCACCATGAAAAGAAGCGTCATTTTTAAATCAGAAACACTCAGCCCGGTTATTCAGGAGGCCAGAAAAAACAAATGCCGTATTATTCTGGTAAAAGATCATGGTCTTTATATGATGGCTGAAAAAGGCGAGAGAGACACAGGCACAGGAAGACAAAAAACATTGTGCTATGCAGAGGGATTTAATCCCGACATACAGGAATTTGACCAATGGTACGATGAATTAAACGCTATCTGCGGCGGAGATGACTTCGGAGAATTTATTGATATAAACAGCTCCGTATTCTCAGCCGTGACAGATAACCGAAGTCATCTTGTCGTGACGTTCACCGACACGCAATTTGAGTTAAAAGCACGTAAAAAATGATATACGACATCCCTCTGTCAACACAACGGCAGAGGGAACTTCATACTGTTTAATTCTCCCCTGTACGCCTGATGCGGTTTAAACAGGCGCTCCCCTTATTTGGCTTACCGTCACAAACACATTCCATCTTATTCATAAGGAATTCTTCATGAAAGAAAACATCATCTTCAAATCTGAAACGCTTATTCCCGTCATTCAGGATGCAATAAAATATAACTGTTCAGTCCTTCTGGTAAAAGATCAGGGACTTTATATGATGCCAATACGCGGGATTACACTGTGTTATGCCGAAGGATTCAGCCCTGACAGGCAGGAGTCCGATGAATGGCGTGAGCGCTTAAATACGCTATGCGGCGAAAATGATCGCGTCGAAGAGATATCCGCACAGCACAGCGCATTACAGTCCGCCATTAATGACCGCAGCGATATTGCAGTCTCTTTTTCTGATAAAGAAATCGCCATCACCGCATTAAAATAATTAAAAGTTCATTGCCTCGCTATTATTCAGCGAGGCTTTTTTATGCGGCATTTAATTTCTCATTTCGAAAAACAGTTTTTTCTTCCCGAATAATCTCTGCCGTTGTTTACTGTGCCTGCTTTACCCATCCCTGCGATGGCCCGTACAGCAGAGCTGCAAGCTGTCCACCTCTGGTGATGCTCGCCTGATGCTCAATACGACTGAAAATGAGCAATATGCCTGCAAGCATATCGTCGTCATCCTTCACTCATATCCTTACCCCCGCCGGGAGACAACTCCCCAGCGGGGCTGTCTCCCATATCTATATTTATGGAGACAGACCATGACCACCGAAAACAAATATTTTGATCTGCATACCCGAGGCATTGGCTATGTCAACCGTCTGCGCACCGTGACGCCCAAACGCGGCGATCCGTTTATGGCATGCACCATTGCCGCCCTGCGCGGTACGAAGGACTCCCCTGAATACAGTTATATTGACGTTCGAGTCTATAACGAAAAAGCCGCCTCCCTGCTGGGAAGTTGCCAGGATGCGCTGAGTAAAAAACAGAAGGTGCTTATCGCTTTTACTGTCGGCGATATCTACCCTGAAGTTTTCACCTACCAGTCAGGCGCGAAAAGCGGCCAGTCAGGCTGCTCGATTAAAGGCCGTCTGATCAAAATCACCACCATCAAGATTGACGGCTTTGAAGTCTACCGGGAAAACGCTGAAGAAAGCCAACCCGCCGCCGCCTGATCCCTTCACCAACCCTATCGGGAGAATAACGTTTTATTCTCCCCATTAACCACTATCAGGACTGACTATGAACAACACCTCAACCGCCCCGGTGATGGTTGCCGGGAAACTGGTGGTCAGAACCATTCACGGGCGAAACGGCGATTTTAACGTTGGCCTGCTGGAAACCGCCATCGGCAGCTTTTCCGTTAAAAACCGCGAACTGGAGCAATATACCGCCGGTATTTATGAAGGCCAGTTTGTGATCGGCAAAATTTACCTGCATTCATGGAGCTACGGCGCAAACTCCGGTTTTGAAATGCGCGTTCGCCTTGATGCCATGAATATTGCCACCGATGAGGCGCTGACGCCCGGCGACGAACAGAAACTCACTCCGCCAGTTAACGATCCGCTGGATGAAGAAGAGCCTGCGCAGTCGCCGCAACCGGAAACGCCCGCGGGAAAAGCAATCGAACCGACGCCAGCAGAAAACACCGCCGCCAGACGCCCGCAATTCGTGGTGCCGACGTCGGCGGAGCAGGAAGACGATGACCAGAAACTGTTTGGCCCGCTCTGGCCGCTGGGCGACATCGTTAAACTCGATGCCACCGCCCCCCGGCAGGTGCTGCGCCAGCAGAAGGCTCGGCTGTCCCGGCTCGGCTACGATTTCAGGGCTCAGGAGCAGCATTTTATTAAAACGGCTGTTCCCGCAGAAGAAACCACGTCGTAATTTCCGCATTATCTCACCCACTGTCGGGTTTTCCCGACTGGGGAAAACCCTGTTAACAACCGAAAGGAGGGTTTTCCCATGGCATCTCTGCTACGACTTAACGAATGTCCCCACATCATGGCTGACGCTTACGTCTGCGACGAACGGCGTTCACTGGCGTTCCTGTCCGTCTGGGGACGCGATACCGCGATTCAGGAACTGCTGGCGCGGATGACGCTCAAAAATGAAGAGGCGTTGACGCAGTTGACGCTGACCGATGTCGCCCTTCATGAACATACGCTGTTTCCCGGCAATACCGATAATCTGGACAAGCGGACGTCACGACACGGCCAGACACGCTTCGGCACGCTGGTGCATCTCTGGTTATTCGATAAACGCTGCCGGATCCCCGACAGAGCTAACCATCAGGCCATTTTATTGACCGCCAAAGACGATCCTCTGTGGCGCCAGCGCGCCTGGGCGCTGCTTCGGGAAACCTGCTCAGTGCCGCTCCTGGACCACTGGCAGACTATCGTGCTGGACATCCTGCAAACCTCACAGATGCTCGCCCCGCTGCCCGGCGGCTATGGCGGCCTGTCCGGCTGGCGGTTGTCCGTCGATATCCCCCTGTTGACTGAACTGATGAGTCAGGCCATTTCACGAGGGGAACTGCGGACTTCATCCGACTCGCCTTTATCATCCGCCCCGCCTCTCGCGGCCTGATGACGCCACGAGCGTACCTTCCCTGCCGGGTACGCTCCTTATCAACATGTCACTTATCACAAGGAAACCCTCTATGGCGCTTATGTTCCCCCGCCTGGCGCGCAATTTTGTGCGCAACGGCTACTTCCCCACCGACGAGGCCACGCTGGAGCGTATTCTCACCGCGCTGACGCCGGATAGTCCCACCGGTACTCTCCGGTTGCTGGATCCCTGCGCCGGCGAAGGCGTCGCCATTACGGAGATCGCCTGCCATCTGGACGAAGAGCGTGTCCAGGCCTGTACCGTGGAATACGATGCAGAGCGTGCCGCGCACTGCGCCACCCTGGCCGATCTGTCACTGCACGGCGATCTGATGGACACGGTTATCTCTCAACAGGCCTTTTCGCTGTTGTTTCTTAACCCACCCTACGGCGATCTGGTCAATGGGAAACAGGAAACCGACCACAAAGGCCGCGCCCGGCTGGAAAAGCTGTTTTATCAGCGCACCCTGGGCAATCTGCAATATGGCGGCATTCTGGTGCTGATAATCCCGTACTACACGCTCGATCGCGAATTCGCGGGCTGGCTGGCAAACAGCTTTACGGATGTGCGGCTATTTTCCGCCGCCACGGATCAGTTTAAGCAGGTGGTGATTTTTGGCCGCCGGAGCCGCCAGCATCAGCAACATACCGATGCCGTAAAGCAACGCCAGCGACGTCTGCTGCGTGTCGGGCAAGGTGAGGAGACCGCACCGGCGCTGCCCGATGCCTGGTCAGTACCCTACCGCGTCCCCGCCGTCCGACAGACACTGAAACATTTTTACCGCGTCACGCTCGAACCCGTTCAACTCGAAGAGGAAATGAGCCAACTGAAAGGGCTATGGCCTGCGTTCTCCACCGAGCTTTGCCTCCAGCCACAGCCACTACGACCACCGGCAAAACAACTTTCCCGCTGGCATCTCGCACTGGCGCTGGCCGCGGGCGCGATCACCGGCGTGATCACCTCGCCATCGGGCCGCACCCTGGTTGTTCGCGGCGACACCTACAAAGTGAAAGACCGTAAAACCGAATTCACTGAAAACGACGAGGGTGAGATTACCGAGACCATCACGATGACGGATCGTTTCATTCCGGCTATTTCCGCCTGGGATATGACGCCGGGATCAGAAACGTTCGGACAACTGATCGCCATTCGTTAACCCGCCACCATTAATACGTTTAAGGAACTTCATCATGACACATCGATTACTGAGCCTTCCGGCTTTCACGCACAAAACCGTCTTTCCCTGCGGCAACGCTCTGCTCAATGACGATAAAAACGCACTGAGTACGGAAAACCTGCAAAGGCTGCTTCGCCGTCATACGTCAGGCGACTGGGGCGACGTTCCCCGAAAATTACGCCTGACCAATCACTATGCGCTGGAATATGACAACAGCCTGCTGTCCTGTTATTTCCACCCGTTTAATGGCATCCGCATGGTGGTCATCAATACCTGCGCCGATCGCAGCGAGACCGTGATTTCCGTTCACCCCTGAGTTTTATCACTTCACTCACTCTGACGGGACAGCGTTCCCGACGGGGAATGGTCTGTCCCGTTTTTTATGGCCTACCTCCCTGTAGGCCACCCTGCGGGCCGCCGCAAGCGGCGTTAAAAACATTCCCGATGTTTTTTATTTCAAGGAACATGACCATGACCGAGACCTCTCCCTCAACGACTTCGCCCGTTGTTTTTCCACTGAACCAGTTTATCGACGAATTCGGCGACAGCCTGCTGGCGTCGCTGAACCAGTCCCTTCCCCCCGTTTATGACGGCACGCCCGATCTGAAAAGGCAGGCCGTCATGGACGCGCTGAAACGCCGCCCGTTTCCGGCGCAGGCCGATACCGTACAGGCGGTGGTAAAACTGCTGGTCGATCGCAACGAACATGCCGCCATCATCAATGGCGAAATGGGTTGCGGCAAGACGCTGCTGGCTATCGCCACGGCGGCGGTGCTGTACCGCGAAGGTTACCGTCGCTCACTGGTGCTCTCGCCGCCGCATCTGGTTTACAAGTGGCGGCGTGAAATACTGGAGACCATTGAAAATGCCCGTATCTGGGTGCTCAACGGCCCGGATACGCTCATCAAGCTGATGTTGCTGCGCGAACAGCTTCACGTTCCCGCTACCGGCCCGGAGTTTTTCATTCTGGGACGGGTACGGATGCGCATGGGCTACCACTGGAAACCCGCCTGCGCGGTACGGCGCCGGCAGGGCATCCCCTTAGGCGTTTGCCCCGACTGCGGTCAGCGCATTACCGATACGGACGGCAACTGGCTTGCAGTAAACCACCTGCAACAGGAAGAAAAACCCCGCAAATGCTCGCACTGCCAGACGCCGCTGTGGACGCTGATGCGCCCGAATGCCCTGCCTGATGATTTACAGTCTCAGATGGTGAATAAGGCGTTGAAACGCATCCCGACCATTGGCGATGCGACGGCCAGAAAACTGAAAAATGCCTTTGGCGACGCGTTTCTGGCGTCCATGCTCGGCGATAACCTCTACGAGTTCATCAACCTGATGGACAACAGCGGCGAACTGGTGTTTTCCGACCGGCAGGCTCAGCGTATGGAGCGTGCGATGGCCAATGTTGAATTCGGCTTCGGCGAAGGAAATTACCAGGCCAGTGAATACATCAAGCGCCATTTACCGAAAAACACGTTCGACCTGATGGTGGTGGACGAAGGGCATGAGTACAAGGGCGCAAGTTCGGCACAGGGACAGGCGATGGGCGTTCTGGCCAGTCACGTCAGAAAAATCCTGCTGCTGACCGGCACGCTGATGGGGGGATATGCGGACGACATTTTTTATCTGTTGTTTCGCATATTGACCCGGAGGATGCTGGAAGAAGGCTATCGCCCCGGCCGCAACGGCAGCCTGACCGCCGCCGGCATGCGGTTTATGCACGATCACGGCGTGTTAAAGGAGGTTCTCTCCGAAAACAACCGTGAGGCGCATAAAACCGCCAGAGGGAAAAAAACCGCTGTCCGGGTATCCAAGGCGCCGGGATTCGGCCCAAAAGGCGTGCTGCGTTGCCTGCTGCCCTATACCGTTTTTCTGAAACTGAGTGATTTGGGCCGCGACGTGCTGCCGCCTTATCATGAAGAATTCCGGGAAGTGGCGATGACGGAGACGCAAAGCGATGCTTACACGAAACTGTCCGTCTCGCTGACGACGATGCTGCGTCAGGCGCTGGCAAAGCGGGATACCACCCTGCTGGGCGTGGTGCTCAATGTGCTGCTGGCCTGGCCGGAGTGTTGCTTCCGCCCGGAAGTAGTGAAACATCCGCGTACCCGCGACACGCTGGCATTCGTACCCGCGCTGTTCGATGCCACGGAGGCGACGCCCAAAGAGCAGGCACTGATTGCTCTTTGTCTGGCGGAGAAAGCCGCAGGCCGTAAGGTACTGGCGTACTCCACCTACAGCGGCACCCGCGATACCACCTCGCGGCTGAAAGCCCTGCTGACGCAAGCCGGGCTAAAAGTCGCCGTGTTGCGCGCCACCGTCAGCCCGGAGCAACGGGAGGACTGGGTCGCTGAACAGGTAGACAAGGGCATCGACGTGCTGGTATCGAACCCGGAGCTGGTAAAAACCGGGCTCGACCTGTTGGAGTTTCCCACCATCGTGTTTATGCAGACCGGATTTAACGTCTATACCCTGCTTCAGGCGGCGCGCCGCTCATGGCGCATCGGGCAGAAACGGGCGGTAAAAGTGATTTATCTCGGCTATGCCGCGACGTCGCAAATCGCCTGTCTCGACCTGATGGCACGAAAAATCGCCGTAGCGCAAAGCACCGCGGGCGATGTGCCGGAGTCCGGCCTGGATATTCTCAACGCTGACGGTGATTCGGTTGAAATTGCTTTAGCTAAACAACTGGTTGCCTGATACTCACACTAACCCTGCCATTCCGGCAGGGTTCTTTTTTTCTCTTTTATACATGCGTCGAAATCAGTGATTACGTTTTATTGTTGGTCTCCGCCATTTTCTGATAGGCGAGATCTGTACCTTTAGGCAACGTTTTGCTGATCTCCCTGTAGTGCAGTAATCGCTCGCGCAAATTGGCTCTGTATTGCTCGGGTTGTTCCGCTTCGACCAGTGCCGGGATGACAGGCAAATTCAACCGCTCTTTGTATGCGACGCCGCTCGCAGCAAGATCGACATTAATTTTGTCGCGCGCCTCAGCAGATAAATCCCCCGAGATTGAAATTATTGCTCATAGGGTGTCCCCCTTTGCTGGAAGTTTGCTGAGCTTATTATGACCTTCTGCTGTCGAGAAATCTCTCCAACATGATTGATAACACCCTATCTATTTGTCTGCCAGAGCCGGGAACCATTGCCTGTTGATGACGCTAAACTCGCGCAGACCGTTCCCGGCATTTTTCATCTCTATCCCAAACTGAGTTTCCCCTGTAGCGCACATCCTGTCGTTATTACTCTGACACGACTTTCCTTCCCGTAATACATGGGTTCCCCGCCCGTTCGGGCATCATCCCCTGATGCCCGCTTTTTTTCAGGAGCGACGATGAAATTGTTTTTATGTGAAAAACCGTCCCAGGGCCGTGATATCGCCCGTATCCTCGGCGCGACGCAAAAAGGTAATGGCTGCCTCACCGGCAAAAATATTGCCGTCACCTGAGGATTTGGTCATCTGCTGGAGATGGAGCCACCCGAACGTTATGATGCAAATATAAAAAACGGGCGCTTGAAGATTTACCAGTCATTCCGGCTCAGTGGAAACTGGCGGTGAAAGCAGATGCAAAAAAACAGTTTACCGTCATCCAGAAACTCCTGAAGAAATCCTCATCCGTGGTTATCGCCACCGACGCCGACCGAGAAGGGGAAATGATCGCCCGCGAGATACTGGATGCAAGTCAGTGATCTTGCCCAGTAACGGTGGACATCGCCTTAAGCGAGGTTTCTTTTCAAATTGCACCGGGCTTAGCACGCCGTTGGCGGCTATATCGCCGATGCCGGTTGTCATCAATCTTAATATAGTCGAATACCGTCGATTTCATCTTCTCCCGCGTGTTGAACTGTTCCCCCGTGGATAGCGTCCACTTTCAGACTATGGAAAAAACTTTCCGCACAGGCGTTGTCATAGCCGCCCCCCTTAGCACTCATGCTGCATGTCAGACCATTATCATTCATAACTTCCTGATAGTCATGGGAACAGTACTGGGTACACTATCACTCCGCGCAGCATCTCCCACAGCCACAGCGCCATTTTCAGCACATAACACACCAGTTCCGCTTTCATCAGTTCCGACATCGCTCCCCAATCACCCGCTGTGAATACAGGTCGATAACCACCGCCAGATACAGCCAGCCTTCCGCCGTCCACAGGTTGCGGCATGGAAAGCTGGTAACTGAGCGACCATAGCGTATCTCAGCAGCTTTCCCGCGCCAGGAACACCGCCACTTTTTTCAGGATAGGTTTATCCTCTTCCAGTTCGGAAATTTTGGCTTATAAGACGGCGAATTCCTCGTTTCTGTTCGGATAGGTGGGGCGAATTAGAAAAAGCAACATCCTTCTGATCCTGATAACGTTTTTTTCCAGTCAATGGGATGGACTACCTCCTCCCCCATTGCGGTTAACTGTACGAAATACGTTCAGCAGGAGAGTTACCATGAATATCATATTTCCGGGTATTGATCTGGCTAAAAATGTCTTTCAGCTCTGCGGGTTAAACCAGGTCGGTAAGCCGGTTTATTCAAACCGTATCGGCCGAAAAGAATTACTCCAGACGGTGGCTAATATTCCGGTCTGTTTGATTGCCATTGAAGCATCCACAGGGGCATTTTACTGGCAGCGAGAGTTTGAAAAACTGGGGCATAAAGTAAAGGTCATCAACCCTTCATATGTAAAACCCTTTATCCGTGGGCAAAAAATGACGGTAATGAAACACGGGCCATAGCAGTGTCTCTGATGCATCCAACGATGCAGAAAATGGACTCAGTACAAGAATACGCAGAACAATTGCAGAACTCTATGATCTCTTTAACTATATTGGGCGTCATATAAACTTTTTTAATAAAGAAATCGATGCTGTATTCAGGCAATCAGATGCCTGTCAGCGCATTGCCAAAGTTAAAGGTATTGGTCCTAAAACGGCCAAGGCTGTTGTTGCCGCGATTGGCAAAGGAACTGAATTTAAAAATGGTCGTCACTTTGCCGCATGGCTTTGTCTGGTTCCTCGACAGCACTCAAGTGGCGACAGGCAAGTGCTAATGAATATGACTAAAAAAGACGACAAGCATTTACGGACACTTTTTATTCATGGCGCCATGGGTTGCCAAGAATAACAATGATGGCTATCAGCATCAGTGGGTAAAGGAACGGCGAGGGTTTAATAAAACGACAGTGGCACTAGCTAACAAGAACGCGAGAATAATCTGGTCGATGCTGAGAAATGATACCGAATATCAAGCAGCCGGAAGTTAATACCCAGCCAGAAAAGTTGCTGCGTACTGATAAATGGTGACAGGTTGCACCTGCACAATCGGAACCTGATTTTTACACTGGCCTTAGAGGCCGTCCAGTTGTTGAGGAGATTGTGTGCGGATTACCCATTTGGGCACAGGCTTTCCTTATGCCGGATAGATGTAAGCAACAACCCAAAACTAGATTCAGTACTTGCAAAACGGAGATAGTCCATAGATGTAGAATGTGTTCTCTTTGATATCGAACTCCTGTGCCATGCGCGCAACGGATTTACCGCTTTCGAACAGTAATGCCACGACGCTGCACTTGAAATCCGGGGTATATTGTTGTCTTGCCATAGTGACCTCGCTTTCGTTAATTGATTTGAAAACAAGATGGGTGCTAAATCAAGGATAGATCACACCGAGGTGTGCGCCGCAACGCCGCCATCGATGAATTGATGAGTCCCGCCCAGCCTCCCGGTTATGGGCCCCCACGGCGTATCTATACCGAAGTAGGCCTCGGACACCTGGTCATGGCGAATTTCGCACCATGAAGAAAACGTACATTCCCCCGTCAACCATCTGACCAGGCTTGGCTTTCTATCCTGACAGGAAGACGCCGCCAAATATATACGACGGAATTGGCCACGATGCTGGTATGATTCCGGTAGGAAAGCCGATATTTTTGTCGAACTGGAGAGCGAACAAGATGAAACCACGATTTATTGTTATTGCTTGCGTGTTCTGCCTGACGATGTCGCTGTCTGCCTGTACCCAGAGGCAAGCTCAGTCACCTGCCCCGACGGAGTTAACGCAAAGCAGTCAAAGAAACCTGGCTCAGGAAGAACAAAACCGGGCGCTGGTGATTGAGTTTTATACCGCCGTTTTAATCAACCACAATGTGGATCTGGCGTATCAATATCTGAGCGAAGATTACATCCAGCATAATCCGTTCATCGCGACAGGCCGGGAAGCGCTTATAACCACGCTCCGGGACTATTTTGCAAGTTATCCGAATGCTGAAAGCCACATCATTCGCACCTCGACCGACGGCGATCTGGTCTATCTGCATGTTTTCGCTAAAAACGATCCGCAAGATACTGGAAATGCTGTTGTCGATATCCTGCGCGTTGACAACGGGAAGATTGTAGAACATTGGGACGTAGTGCAGCCCGTGCCGCAAACCAGTGCCAACCAGAACGGCATGTTTTAATGTACGGACAAGCGTTATTGTCTCCTCGGAAATAGCGCTGGATAATCATTTTAAATAATCGCGCAGTATATTATTCAACGCTGGAAATTGCGGAAAACCATCGCACACAATTAAGTGTGCCGCATAAGATAAAGCTGTATAGCTCTGTATTGAGATGAAATCGTTCAGTTCGGGATATGTTTCAATCTGTTCCGCAAATCCGGACACCATAATCTTAATCATTTGCTCTTGCAGAACTAATATTTCATATTTTTATTATAATCATAAGTATCTTTTTATTTGAATGAATGATAATGTCACCAATCTGTCTTTCTGGCTACACAGAGATCCTCAAAAAAACTCAAAATGTCACTATTAATTTCTTGTAAGGAATATTTGCATATAGAGCCATCGACATTTATGAACATGAGCAGCAATCAAAAAAAACATAGTAACAAGAAAACACAGAGAACCTGACGTCAGGTATTATGAGCGTTTTTTTATATTTTTGATAGGCTACATCGTCACTCAAACCGTTATTTATTAGCTGGTTATAGACTCATCAATAACGTTTTTATTTTCTGCGATCTATCTCTAAAAACCCCGCTTGCTACTGCTAACAGAAAGCAGTATCTTTTAAGCGCATCTGCAAAATCAGGTGCCGGGATTGGTCTCCCGAATTGTTACAGGCGGTATATGACGCGCCTTGCGTCTTTTTTTATACCGTAAATCCAGCACAACTATTGAATTATGGTGGGCTGGGCGGGGGCATCGAAAGATGCGCCGGTTCCTGTAACGCCGGTAAGACCAACTCCGTCCAGTCCACCACCCACAAGATTGGTCTCTTCGGTGGTGGGTTTATTACCCGTTACAGGAGGCTGCCAATATGGCTACAATCCTCACCCAGACTCACCCGTTACTTACCGTTCCTTTCAGCGCCGCCACGGATTTCACCGTACTGGCAGACCGCTGCGAAAAGCTCGCAGAGACTCAGGCAGAAAGCTACGATCCGGCGCTAAAAATGGCACTGTGCGGAAGGCTCGCCGCCGCGCTTGCGCTGTTAAAACCGGGCCTGCGCGATCCTATTCCGCCTCACCTGATAGACAGTCTGACCGTTGATACCTTGCCCACAAACTCTCCTCGTTTTGCCCCTGATGCGGATACGCTTTGCGATTACTGTTTTACCCTGACTCAGCTTCTGCTTTGCCGGATGTTTCCGCCACAAGCGGAAGAACAATTGTGTTGGCTCCTGGCAGAACTGGTTGATTACTTTGCCGCTGAATTGAAAGCTCCGCGCTGGATACGCACTGCTGACGGCGTGAAATGCATTGATGAGGTGACCGCATGAACCAACAGGACTGGCATCCCGCCGATATTATTGCGGCGCTGAAAAAGCGCGGAACGTCGATGGCAGCGGTTTCGCGTAACGCAGGGTTGGCCTCTTCCACGCTGGCGAATGCGTTGACAAAACACTGGCCCAAAGGGGAAAGGCTGATTGCTGAAGCGCTGGGCGTCGCGCCTGAGCAAATCTGGCCTTCTCGCTACCATTGATGTTCCACCGGCGCAGATCCGATACGGGTTCTGCGCCGTTTCCTGTTTATCAGATTGCCAAAAATCGACCAATAATCCTTTAAAAGGGAAAAACAGTTTTCTCTTATCTGCACCTTGTGCTGAGCAGTAATATCCCACCGGCACAAAATGCTTCATGACCTGAGAGAAGCGCCTGATGTATCAGGATGGTCGCCTTTTTACCGGCATCAACCTTTGAAAATGCCGGACCGCATTGCGGTTAAGGTCATTCTCTACTCTGCTTCACCTTCCCGCTGTTTTTGAGGCCTGCGCCGCAAAGCGACGACGCATTTACACAACATGTAATGATGACTGGAATACGCCTTTAGTTTCCCGGTAAAGAGGAATGCATTTCGCCTTGGGCGACTTCAGTCTCTTCATTATCGCTTTGTACCTATATAGGCTTTACGCTATATTAATAAGGAGGTCCTGTGTGGACGATTAAAACAACGGACATATTTGACGGCTGGTTCAGTTCACTCAGTACCATCGATCGAACCAACGTGCTGGCGTCGCTTATCGTTCTGCGGCAAAAAGGGCCGGGTTTGCCCAGACCTTATGCCGATACGATTAAAGGCTCTCGCTACAGCAACATGAAAGAACTACGCGTTCAGAGCCGGGGCGATCCGATACGGGTGTTTTTCGCCTTCGATCCTTACCGAACCGGCATTCTGCTTTGCGGCGGTAACAAGGTCGGCAATGAAAAACGTTTTTATGACCAGATGATCCCGGTTGCTGACCGGGAATTCACGAATTATCTGAAGACATTAGATGATAAGGAGTAACGCGATGGGCAGAACGCTCGAACAGCTTCTTGCGGATGAAAAACCGGAAGTCGTGGCCGACGCTCAGGCGATGGCGGCGGACATCCTGCTCAACATCCACCTTGCCGAACTGCGTGAGATAGTGCAAAAAACACAGGTTGAAATGGCGCAGGCTCTGGGCATCAGGCAGCCTACCGTTGCCGGTATGGAAAAACCGGGCCGCGACCTGAAACTGTCCACGCTTAAACGTTACGTTGAGGCGACCGGCGGCAAACTGCGCCTTGATGTTGAACTGCCGGATGGTTCTCACTACGGATTTGTACTGTAAATACTGACGCTCCCTGAACCGGAGCGTCAGCTCCCTTATAACGGGCTGCGGCCTGCATTGACGTAGGCTTTGCTGTCGCGTGACCGCAATCCTGCACCAAAATTTCAATTTTCACTCACTGCGCCAGTCCAGTGCGTCACTTTAACCGCGCCGAGCGGGAAAGTGACGCACCAGCGCCATGTTACTGCACCAGACAATTCAACTGCGCCAACGCACGGCGGGATTCTGACACCGTGATTCAACCAACTTTCACTCACAGGAGAACTTGAACCGATACCGGAGGGGGATCAGGACGATCCGGGGGATAACCAGCTAACGCTGGCGGCTGCTCAGAGAGCACAACCGAAGCCCCGCAATACCTCAACGGCTGCCGCCCCGGCGCTCAGGTATCGTTCGCAGCCCGACCCATCATTCAGGGCTATCGGCCTACGCGCCGGGGAAAAGTTGTATCAGATTTTGGAGTTGCGGCAATCATGAAAGGGGGGAAGAGAACATGAGTTTTCTGGAGCAGCAAATGAAAACGCTGGCGCGGCAGGCGGGTGGCAGTCATAAAACCGTTCATGACCGTATGGCGCTGGCGCAGCGATTTTGTGAGCGCTTACTGGCGCAAAATGTGCAGATCCGCCGGGTGGAGCAACTGAAAGCCCGACATATTGAGAATTACGTTCGGGAACGACTGGAGCAGGGCATAAAGAAACGCAGCCTGCAAAACGAAATGGCGGCGCTCCGCTGTCTGCTGAAGCAAGCCGGGCGTGATCGATTAGCCACCAGTGAACGGCTGTCCAATAAATCTCTCGGCTTATCCGGCGCATCCCGTAACGGCACCCGGCAGGCCATTACTGCGGAGCATTACCGGCAGGCGCTGGAAACCGCTCGTGAAAAAAACACCGGGATGGCAGCGGCGCTGGAGCTTTCAAGGTTGATGGGATTGCGCTCTCAGGAAGCAGTGCAGTGTGCGCAATCGCTCAGGACGTGGAAACAGGCGCTGGAGCGCGGCGAAACCCGGCTTACCGTGGTGTTCGGCACTAAAGGCGGACGGCCTCGCGAAACGGTAATTCTGGATGCTGGCGCAGTCAGAAAAGCGCTGGAAAATGCGCTGGCTGTGGCAGAGAGCCGCAACGGCAAGCTGATTGACAGGCCCGACCTGAAAACTGCGATGAAATACTGGCACGGTCAGGCGTCGCGTATCGGCTTGACCGGCGCATATTCCCCGCATTCATTGCGCTACGCCTGGGCGCAGGATGCCATTCGTCATTATCTGGCGCAGGGATTCAGTGAAAAAGAGGCGCTGGCGCTGACGGCGATGGATTTGGGCCACGGCGACGGGCGCGGGCGTTATGTGGCGCAGGTTTATGGGTGTTGAAACGATGGATGATTCTTGTCTCTGGTGCAACCTTGCGTTTTCCCGACGGATGGCAACTGGTGCAGTTAGCCGGAATATCGGGTTCTGGCGCAGTGTCGTGTCGGCAGAAAACCATCCTATGGTGCAGATTTTTTATCGTCGCTATGACGATAAGTTTTCCTTTAAAAAACTTCCCGTATTGATAGGTAACGACCTAAAAATATTCTGCCGGAATAATTTTAGACGTTTCCCGATTAATCGTTGAAAATACGAAGGTAAAACCTTTCAGAAAGCAAAGAAGCAGATCCCGTTCGTCAGGATCTGCTCCTGTCAGAGAATTAACCGCCAGGCTGTACCCGCGGCCTTATGCTGTCGCGCAAAAATATACGGCGCGACATATCCTTCGCGGCTGATGTCCAGATAATCCGACCACCACAGCATCATTTCCATGTGAGCTTCCTCATATGCGGATCGGTATGATTGGTAAGATCATATCCGGGAATTTATTACACTTATATTTCCAGGCAAACACCTGTCAGCGCCCTTAACGGGCGCTTTCCATATTTATCGCGCCGGCAGTCTGAATTTCTAGTACCTCTTTTCTCTGCATGGTCTCATCATGCAACTTCATATCCTTATCGAAGAGAGGAGTCATGACGGAAAAGAAAACTGAACACCCCCTGCGGTGTGGGCAATGTCAGCGCCTGCTGGCCTTTGCAGGTCCATTCTCCAGCCTTCATATCAAGTGTCCGCGTTGTAAAACCATCAATCACTTCACCCACAGCCACTGAGCTGCCTAACCGAATGCCATGAGCATCCCAGCCATACGGAGGGGAACAGTGACATTAAACAATACATTAACGTACGGATCTGTCTGTAGTGGCATTGAAGCTGTCAGTGTTGCATGGCAGAACCTGCACTTCAGACCACTCTGGTTTAGTGAAATAGCGCCTTTTCCTTCTGCAGTATTAGCTTATCGCTGGCCCGGCATCCTTAATCACGGCGACATGACGCTGCTCGCCGACAGGATCGCGAGTGGTGATATTCCCGCCCCGGATATTCTGGTTGGAGGCACACCCTGCCAGTCTTTCAGCGTGGCCGGCATGAGACGGGGTCTGGCCGATCCGCGTGGACAACTTACTCTGGCGTATATCCGGCTGGCTGACGCCATTGATGTTAAACGAGAGGAGAACAATAAACATGCCGCACTCATCCTGTGGGAAAATGTTCCCGGAGTCCTCAGTGACGCCACCAACGCCTTTGGGCATTTCCTTGCCGGACTGGCTGGCACGGATATACCATTCAGACCCGGTCTCCCACCCACGCCGCAAAAATCTTCGGCATTCTGGCGCTGGTCGAAAAAATACCGTCGGCATATTCCCAAATGGCCCCGCGCAGGTTGTGTGTATGGCGCCCACAGGGCCATTGCATGGCGAGTGCTCGATGCCCAACATTTCGGACTCGCCCAGCGCCGCAAGCGTTTGTTTGTTATCGCAAGTGCTGGAGAACACGTCGATCCCGCCGAAATATTGTTTGAGTTACCGAGCGTGCGCAGGGATCCTGCGCCGGGCAGATGCGTCCGGACGACGATTACCCCAACCTCTGCGGCAGGTACTGACGAGAAATGCATGTCCGCGATCGTCTATAACAAACAGCGATTAGGTGAATACAAAGCCAGCCCTATCAGCAGCACCTGTAATGCCTGCGATTATAAAGATGCGCATGATCTGGTTGTCTTTCCGGCGACCTGTATTGCCAGCAATATTATTCATCGTACCCCAAAAAATAGCGGGCATCATACGGGCCTCTCGGCTGAATTGTGCTACCCCCTGTATAATACGTCGCATACCCTGCATGCCGTCATCAGTGAATATGCGGTTCGCCGCCTGATGCCTGTGGAGTATGAACGTTTGCAGGGCTTTCCCGATCAGTACACGCGTATTCCCTGGAGGGGGAAAACGACGCAGGACTGTCCAGATTCTCCGCGTTATAAAGCGCTGGGCAATTCAATGCCGGTTCCGGTTATAAAATGGCTGGGAGCACGGATCAGTAATTATCTGTCAGCATCTCTTTAATAATAAGCCGCCTGCCGAAAGCAGGCAGTTTTCTTATTTAACCGAATGTGAGTTTTTTATTCAGCGTTGTTCCCGGAATAGATTCACTACGCCGGCAGTCTGCTGTCGCTGACAGCGTCCCTATCTCTGCTATTTCCTCCAAGCAGAGAGCGCAAACCGGAAATCCTCTTTTCATTATCCCTGCGGGAGCCCCCATGACCGACACCAACATCCAGAACCTGACCCAGTGCCTGTACAATATTGAAATGCAGGCGGTACAGACCATGCTGGTCACCGCGCTGCAACATGGCTTCCAGCTTGATGATCTCATTCGTTTGGCCCAAAAATACCAGACCAACGCAGCCGTAATGGAGTGCCATAACAATGGCTGCAGGGTAAATTACGCCACGCCCGAAGGTTATTTCACACAACATTTCGGTGCAGATCTCCAGCAGGCGGCAAATTTCGCCGAACAATTTGATACATGGTGGTATAAGTGAAATAGCCGTCATGACTTCGACAACATAAACACCTGAGGAGCAACGATGGAAAAATCATGTGGCAGCGATACCACGATCAACATCAATAGCATAGAGGAAGTTGCTGTACGTCATGCTCAACTGCGCAGCTGCGCAGCTGCGCCGGCATAGTGATTATTGAAAGCTGGATGCCTGACGATATTATTGGAAAGCTAATTCCCCGTTCTCTTAAAACAGCAACCGGCGCATCCATTATGCGTTGAATACTTCGCTGCGCAAAATCAATCCTGAATTCGTATATCCCGTAATGTAACCCCATTACGTCTTAACGGACGTCATTCTTATGATGCGTCATGACATGAAAAAATAATGATTCAGTAAAGGTTTCCATAGCCATTACAGGTGAAAGACGTCGCCTAAATTTGCTGTATTGGGCCGGGATACCGTGCAACCAGCGCATCGGTGGTCAACAGCGTAATGCCCTCCATTGTCGCCTGCGCCACCAACAGACGATCAAAAGGATCTTTGTAAACGGCAGGCAGACTCTCGACCGAAACAACATGTTCGCTGGCGATAGGTAATTCGCTGTAACCATTATCCAGCAGCCCCCTGCGCAGCAATCGCACATCGACCTGAAAATCGTCACGTCCCAGCCCGCGCTTAATGACGACTTCCCAAAGACTGACTACGCTGAAAAAAGCTCATTTTCCGGCGAACCCAGCAACTTCGCTGTTGATGAAGACAGTTTTTCCGGCATGCCCACAGCAACACATGGGTGTCGAGTAAAAATTTCATTTGTCACCGCCGAAAAGCTGCTCAATCTCCCCTTCGCCCATCCGGTCAAAGTCATCGGGCACGTTGATGTTGCCCGCCATAAACCCTAACCGCCTTTCCTGCTGAGGCTCCGGCGCGCTCAATGCCGTTACTTTGACCAACGGCTTACCGGCTTTGGCTATGATAAAGGACTCCCCCTTCGCGGCCATATCAACCAGCCGGGACAAATGGGTTTTCGCCTCATGAATGTTCACTGTTTGCATAATACCTCCAGACGAACTAACGGACTAAGTCATATTAGTTTAGTTCAAAGGATAAAATGTCCAACGTCAGGATTTTAGTTTCTTGCCGCTTTTCCCCGCGTTTTTTTTCATTCTGTCCCGGCCTTTCCCACTACCGGAGCATATCATGAAGAAATCCCGTTTATGGCCCATCACCGTAATCCTTATCCTGTCAGCCTGTACAGCAAAGACGGCCACCGTTACGCCCTCCGAAACCCACACCCAGAGCATCTCCGCCACTCCCGCGCCCATTGAAGTCGTGCATACCGCACGATACACGCTGGTCAGTCTGACGCCGGATGAAACACTGACATTTCCACTGCGTCAGGTGACAAGCCATGCCCTTCCCGCGCCAAAGAAAAACCGGCCGACCGCCACCCGAGGCGATGCGCTGCGCGCCTGGCTTTCCGGCACCGGCTACGGACTGTGTCTGCCCGTGACCCGTGACACGCGGCAGCTATTTGCCAGCCCCCTGCCCGATATCCAGCGTTCAATGGGACCAATGCGAATAGACGATGCGCTCCGGGTGATTGCCGGAGAGGCATGGGTTATGAACACGGATGAAGTGACCCGCACCGTCTGTTTTCAACGCGCGCCCACCGACCGGTTGATGAGCTGACGGGAGGCGACATGAAAATCCTGCCCTTGTTGTTCGCCTGCGCCATACCACTGGCGCAGGCCGCCACCGAAACCGCCACGGACACCACCCGCAGCGCTGAAAAACCGTTGTCCACGCTCTCAGGCGCACAACGCTGGGGACTGACGCCGGAAGAATGGACGCGCTACGAACAACTCAAACGCGGCGAACGCGGCATCTGGTCGCCGGATCTCGATCCGCTCACCACACTCGGCGTGGAGGCCGCCACCGATGCCGAGCGCCGTAAATACGCCGACCTGCTGGTCGAAAAAGAGTTTCAGCGGGTGGAAAAAGAGCTGGCGTTTCAACGCGCCTACGACGCTGCGTGGAAACGCCGCTTCCCGGATGTGCTGCCGGTAGCCGCAGCCTCGCTCCCGACTGCGCATGAAGACAGCCGTCTGGCGGTTTTTGTGTCGGAAAACTGTCCGGCCTGCGATACCCGGCTCAGCGTCCTGCTTCAATCCGACCATCCGCTCGACCTCTATCTGGTCGACAGCAACAACGATGATGCCCGCCTGCGGCGCTGGGCCATCAGCAAACGTATTGATATTACGCGGGTGAAGCGCAGGGAAATTACCCTCAACCATGACGGCGGGCGCTGGATGCAAAATGGCCAGGGGAAAATGCCTGCGGTACTCGAACGCCGGGGGGACGCATGGCTGCCCGTTACCACACCCTGATATCCCTGTTTTTGCTGCCGTTCGCGCTGTCCGTCCATGCGGCGCCGGATATTCCCTATGGCTACCGGCAGGTCGCCTGGCTGAACAAGGTTCCGGCTGATCTTCTCTACGCCGTCGCGCTGACGGAAAGCGGCGCCCGCCTGGCGCAGGACGTCAGACCATGGCCATGGACGCTCAACGTAGCTGGAAAAGGTTACCGCTATGCCACCCGACAGCAAGCCTGCGCCGCCCTGCACCGGTTCCTGCGCACCACCAGCCCAAAGCGCATTGATGCCGGACTGGGACAAATCAATCTCGGCTGGAACGGCCACCATTTTTCCCATCCCTGTGAGGCGCTTGCGCCGTATCCCAATCTGCACCTCACCGCTACGTTGCTGCGCCGCCACTACGACAAATGGCAGAGCTGGCCCGAAGCCGTCGGACGCTACCACCGCCCGGCAGGCGGAAAACCGGCGCAACGCTATCGCCAGCAGGTTTTCCGTCACCTGTAATCTCCGCCATGAACTCATGAAATCAGAAAATAAGGAATTCATGCCATGCTGAAAGCCTTTTCCCCAACCATCGTTCTGCTTGCTACCACATTTCAGGCTGGCGCGTCACCGATCGTCATCGCCGATCTTGGCGGCGAATCCACCGCCCCGCTATTCAGCGCCATTGCGCCTGAACCGGACGCACCCGCCTCTTCTTCCGCACTTCCTGTTCCTTTACCGGAAGCCGTTTTCCCCGTTCTTTCCTCACGTCTGCATCCCGGCCCCGTCACACCGCGCCGATTGTCGCTGCCGGGCATGACACCGCTGTTTTTAATCGGCGACGACCCCCTTTCTGTGCAATGGCTGGGTAAAAACAAAACGAAGCTGACATCACTGAACGCCACCGGGCTGGTCGTCAGCGTGGCGTCCGCAGAACGTTTACGCGCACTGCGTGAAAAAGCGGGCGATCTTACGCTGCTCCCCGTCAACGGCGACGATTTGGCGCAGCGTCTGCAACTGGCTGCGTATCCGGTGCTCATCACGGCGTCCGGGCTGTCGCAATGAGCGACCGTCACGTCATCGAAACCCTGTTGCGTCCGGCAGTGGAACTCTACAGCGCCGCAGCGGGTCTGGCGGCAGGCGCCATCTGTCTGGTCGCGCCGTGGTCACTGATGCTCTCGCCTTCCGTCAGCTATCCGCTGGCCGGGGGCTTTCTGCTGTTTGCCGGATTCAGAGGACGGCAAGGGCTGACCATTTTGC
The DNA here is from genome assembly GCF_040240345.1 of Brenneria sp. g21c3. NCBI lineage: Bacteria > Pseudomonadati > Pseudomonadota > Gammaproteobacteria > Enterobacterales > Pectobacteriaceae > Brenneria > Brenneria sp. g21c3. The sequence continues at coordinate 81,018 of NZ_JBEIAB010000013.1, forward strand.
GCTATCGACGCAATATTCGCCGGCTGCCGTGTTATGTAATGTCCAGCGATCGGGTGCCGGTCAGCCGCCACCTGCTGTTTATCGGACGCGGATTTCGCTGGGAGCAAAAACACACCCAGCGCCTGCATACCTGCCGACGACCGGAAGTCTCCAAATACGTGCATCCTCACTGGTTGTATCAACAGGCCCGGAAACTGGAAAAAGTCTGCGATGCGCCATTTCCTATTGTCCGACGCTGTCTCTCCCACAACCACTGGCTGAACCCGGTACGCCCGCTGCCCCCGGTTGGCGGCAGCCCCCTGCTGCACGGCATCGAACTGCATGAAACCGACGTCACCCTGCCGCTGGGCGAGCGTGTCGGTCATACTCTGGTCATGGGCACCACCCGCGTGGGCAAAACCCGGCTGGCAGAACTGTTTATTACGCAAGATATCCGCCGTGGCGAGGTCGTGATCATTTTTGATCCGAAAGGTGACGCGGATTTACTGCGCCGGACTTACGCTGAAGCGAAACGCGCCGGTCGCGAAGATGAATTTTACGTCTTCCATCTCGGCTGGCCGGATATCAGCGCGCGCTATAACGCCATCGGGCGATTTGGCCGTATCTCTGAAGTGGCCGGGCGTATCGCCGGACAGCTTTCCAGCGAGGGGGATAGCGCCGCATTTAAAGAGTTTGCGTGGCGATTTGTAAATATTATCGCTCGCGCCCTGATTGAACTGGGTCATCGACCGGACTACCTGCAAATCTCCCGGCACGTTATCAATATCGACGATCTGTTTATCCGCTATGCGCAGTATTACCTGCCAAAACATGAACCCAAAGCCTGGGATGTTATTGCGCAGATAGCCGGGAAAGTGACCGACAAAAATACGCCGCGTAATCTACAGGGTCGGGATAACTATGTCGTGGCGCTGGAGCAGTATCTGGCCGCAACACGGCTCTATGATCCCATTCTGGACGGTCTGCGCTCAGCGGTGCGTTATGATAAGACGTATTTTGATAAAATCGTGGCCTCATTACTGCCGTTATTAGAAAAGTTGACTACCGGGAAAACGGCGCAATTACTGGCCCCTTCGTACAGCGATCTGGACGATCCCCGCCCGATATTCGACTGGCAGCAGATCATCCGTAAGCGCGGTATTGTGTACGTGGGGCTGGACGCATTATCCGATACCGACGTAGCCGCCGCCGTGGGTAACAGTATGTTCGCCGATCTGGTCAGCGTTGCCGGATATATTTATAAATTCGGCGTCAATGATGGCCTGCCTGAGGATGAAAGCCAGACAAAAGTCCCGATTAATCTCCATTGCGACGAATTCAGCGAACTGATGGGCGATGAATTTATTCCGTTGATTAACAAAGGCGGCGGCGCAAATATCCAGGTCACCGCTTACACCCAAACGCTGAGTGATATTGAAGCTCGTCTCGGCAATGCGGCAAAAGCCCGGCAGGTTATCGGCAACTTCAACAATCTGATCATGCTGCGCGTGCGCGAAACCGCCACTGCAGAGCTGATGACCGCGCAGTTACACAATGTGGACGTGCTGACCAATACGGTCATCTCGGGCGTCACTGATTCCTCCAATCCCGATCATGAATCGGATTTTATCAGCAATACTCAGGATCGCGTCAGTGCCGTCAGCGTGCCGCTTATCGACCCGGCTGCATTGATCCAGCTTCCGAAAGGACAAGCTTTCGCTCTGTTGGAAGGCGGGCAATTATGGAAAATCAGGATGCCGCTACCCGCAGCAATTGACGACACCTTTATGCCAGACAGTGTCCTGCAACTGACGGAATATATGAAAGCTAGTTATCGTACCGGGGAGCAATGGTGGAATAGCGCAACACTCCCCGATACCGTCCCCCATCATGCAGATTTGCTGTCCACACTACAGGAAGGAATGGATGAGTGAGACCCCGAACCAGCCTGTTGCCCACCCAAAAGGAGTACTTTCCACGCTGTTGTCGAGTCTGGGAAAGATCTGCGCAGCGCTTATCGGTTCGTTGTTTTTCAGCCTGATTGTTGAATGGCTGGGGATCGCTTTTCTTTGGTCCGAACAAGGCGCGGAACACAGCCGTATAATGATGGAGACGGAATTAAACTGGTTTGCGGAAAATGTCACCCGGAGTTTGCTAATGTCGGATCCGGTGAACCAACTGGATATTATTCTGGGTAAAACATGGCAGTGGGTATTTATGGATACCGGATTCGTTCCCTGGCTGGAACAGCTACGCCATAAACAAGACAGCGACTGGTTTTACTGGTTAGACAGTTATGTCAAAGCAACGATTTATATCACGCTGACCTTTGTACTGAGAGTATTTATTCTGCTATTAACCTCTCTACTCTTTATCCTCGCGGCGCTGACTGGGATCGTTGACGGACTGGTGCGTCGTGATATTCGCCGTTTCGGCTGTGGATACGAGTCCGGCTTTATCTATCATCACGCCAAAAGAACCATTATCCCGACGTTTTTTCTGGCGTGGATGATTTATCTTTCATTGCCGTCCTCCATCAATCCCTGCGTGATTTTATTGCCGGCGGCATTTCTGCTGGGGGTGACGGTTTCAATTACAGTGGGGGCGTTTAAGAAATACATGTGAACATCTAAATAAAATAACTTTCACCTTGATGCTTCACGTCTAATCGTGCGAGACCTGTTATGATCTACATGTGTAGCGCTATTATGCGAAGCTATTTAATATAATGCGAGCACCAAACATGAGAAACATCTAACTTACAATCTATTTCTATTAAAATGCCACACACCAACAGAAATCCGCTCCAGGCAACAATTTCCCGAAACAAATAAACATAGCCTACAGATGAAACTGGAAAGATGATAACATTTGAATTGGTTATTAACCGGATTAGGCGATGAGCCATTATTTTCTGGCGAAAAAAAATCCAACACACCTTATATATAGAAGTGGATATTTCATATAAAAACACTGACAATACCAGTTATAACAAAATATTCAACATCAGAGAACATGATTATAAGAAATAATCACCACCAATAGATTGAATTATATAATAATGAGTATCCTACTATTCATAACAACCAGATTTTTATAAAAAGACTATTCCGCCATACTATAGCAAATGATAAAATCAACAAACATATGAGGGAGGATACTAATATGTATAGAGAAGAGTATACAAGATCGATTGTAAGAGACCCCGGGAAATAGAATCAACGTGTAACTGTGAAGATATATTACCGAATATGGAACGAGTGAGAATGATTCTTCACCATTAATTCACCAGATTTAATCACTATTTTCTGAGCATATAAATCGAGAATAAACCCACTTATCTCCTAGCTTTGAGGGGGTAGGTAGAATCAGTAATATTGGTTCATCGGCAACGGATCTAAATATAAAATAGCTCATATTACCTATTGGCAGCATGGGGGCCTGGCAAACCAGTAGAAATATTTAGGCGAAATGTTTTTTTTCTATCCCCAATGATATATCAGAACAACAAGCAGCTATCGGTCATATTAATTCCATGACAGCATTATTAATCACGTCAGAAAGATTACCACTTAGAGATAACGTAAATCTTATAATTAATGCGGCTAATTCATCGATTGGAAGAATGCTTATTCGCATCGCCAACTGCATGAAAAAAAACCAAATAACCATCATAAGACATAGGCCTGAAAAAGGTTTTATTAATAATTACACAGTCTACAGCATCATAATACTTGGCAATAGGAACTACTATAATGAACTTAATTAAATAAAAAATCAGATGGTGTTGACGCCGTACTTGATTGTGTGGGTGGATATGATGCTATGTGCACATCTTATGCACTAAAACGTGGAGGGCAATTCATTCATTATGGTTTTTTATCTGACTAGAGTGTTCCACCTTCGTTTTGGAAAGAGAGGCCTGATATTGATTTTCCTCATTTTCACCTTAAGCATTGAATTCACGTAACTGAGAACAACTCAATACAAGATAAAATTAATGAGGTAATGAAACTCATAAAGGACAATGTTATATACAAAAATACATCGAATACATTTGACATTAAAGATGTCTCCATATATCATCAATTTAATAACAACAAGAAAAACCAAAGGAAAATTATTATTCAGGTATTGTTCTCCTTGTAATACACCTTTTTTATTTGGCGACAACGAATGACTACATCATGAAAACACAAGTTCCTTTCTGGACTTTTCTCTTCAACTAACCTACTCATAACGTTGCTCCCCCCAAAAAAACGTATTGTTATTTTATAAAATGCATAAATTGGAAGATCTTCATTAGGCACCAAATAGGGGAAAACAGGCCGGTCCCCAGAGATCCATCGCGACATGAGGGCAAAATTGGCCTAAACTAATGGCAAGTAAGTTCAGTAGCAGAGTGATAAGAGATTCTCGCTGGAAATGTGAAAGTAGTTATCATCGCAGAACATTCGATCTACGTTTTCCGACCGCAGATATTATCCTATGGTTGGATACATCACATATTCATGAAACGTATTGCAATTATGTCTCTGCGTAACAAACAACGCTCTGATTTACCTGATGGCTGTTCCGAGAAAATTGATGCAATATCTGGCTTTGTTGAATAATTCAGAGCCAGCCAACAGCAGGGTTCCCACCGATGCACTCGTTATGCGATCCTGACGCTGTCCTGCATCCCCAACAACGTCATCCGGTTAAGCGCTTTAACCATTGCCATCGCTTCGCCTGCCTGCGCGTCATAATCCCGCAGGCTCAGATGACCGCCCAGAGGGTTTTGATTCGGAATCATCGTCGTTTCTGCCACTGAATGCCGGTGATAACCAGCTTTATTTTTCCAGGTATCATTACTGCCGCTCAGATACTGATTCGCCACGGCGCGGTTACACTCTTGGTACTTGTCTGCCGGTAGTGCGCACCGCTTCGTGGCGGAATAAGTGGCCTGATTTTTTTCCTCAGCAACCCATCATGACAGTAACGGGTGTCATAAGCACCGTCAGCTAATGCTTCCCTGATTTTCCGGTAGGTCTGGTTAATCAGTCCCGGCAGTGCCTGCGCATCTGTCGTACCGCTGAGCGATAAATCGGCACAGATAATATCATGCGTTGTACTGTCCGCGGCCAGATGACGCTTGCACTATACTCTGTGCCTGTCAGCCCCATGCTGCCTGACTTTCCATTCGCCTTCGCCGAAGACTTTCAGTCCGGTGGCGTCAATGTCGAGGTGGGAGATTTCGCCACGGGTAGGCATTTTTATACTGATATTGACGCCCTTTGCTCGTTTGCTCGTTTGCTCGTTTGCTCGTTTGCTCGTTTGCTCGTTTGCTCGTTTGCTGACCAGAGAGTAATCCGGGCAACATAATACAGGTCATTAATTTAAAAATAGAGTCAATGAAGCCCTGTAATGCCCGGAGCGAAAGGTTAAACACATCAGAACCGTTGTGATGGCCATATCGGTGTAGTGAAACGGTCGGCCACGACCTTCAGGGTGAGCACAATCAGTCCATGCACGAGCCACCCAGTCAGGGAGGCACGCTGCCTGAGCGCATTGTTGTAGGCAGACCAGTTGGAAATTTTAAACTTTTGCTTTGCCATGGCAGCCCACTGTTGAAACGACTTTCGTGATAAGATCCGCCAATTGCCTAAAAGTTCGATTTATTCAACTAAGCCGCAATATTTATGTCGTTCCTTCGATATGAATGGCACTCCAATCGTTATGAACGACCAGCTATAGAGACTGACCGGCGAGCGAAGGAGGCGAGTATTCCTGTTATCCATCAACACAGTAAATCGAAGTCCACAGATTTGTTTCTGTGATTACGTCATGATCCCCCGAAATTCCGATAAGGCTTCATCTGATACAGATTGCAAAAATCAGGATGTGTTCTCTACAGTGACCCAAGATACGCTTCTCCACATTCAACCTAAAATCTTTCATTTTCAATAAAATTCAATTAATTAGCGTCGTCACCACAATATACTAAGTTATTTAATACGCCCTTCACGGAAGCCACATCGATGTAAGTCAGATATCTACATATATTCAGTTAGTGATGAGACCTTGATCACAATATTGTGTTGATTACATTGTCAATACCAGTTTTTTATTAAATTATACATGTGGATTGTGACTGCAAAGCGGATTGTGGCTGCATAGCGGGCAAAACCTGATTTGGCGAAGTTTCTATTTCAATAGGAATTTCGCCAAATCAGGTTTTTTTTTCCTAAAAATAAAGGCGGGTTTTTATTATGAAAACGGTGGACTCAACATCAGCCATACTGCGTGAAATAGGTGGAGTCGAGAACATTGTTTCACTATCCCATTGCATGACACGTTTAAGATTTGTATTAATAAATGACGATACAATTGACGATGTACGCGTTAAAAATATCGCAGGCGTAATGGGGATATCCCGCCGAGGCGGACAATATCAGATAATAGTTGGGACGGATGTATCTCGGTTTTACGCCGATTTAATGAAATTAATATCAGTAAATGATAATGCTGACCAGTTAGTCCTGCCAAAAGAAAACCTATCAGAACGCGGCAAATCGTTGTCAATCAAACAAATTGGCAACGCAATCCTTGATGTTATTACCGGAACCATGAGCTCCCTGCTGCCGGTGCTTATTGGCTGCGGAATGATTAAGATAGTTATCCTGCTTTTGGACTTATTCAATATATCGACAGAATATCCCACGATCAAGATCCTCAGCATTATCAGTGATACGGCATTTTACTTTATGCCTATCATGGTGGCCTATTCGGCTGCGGTGAGGATGAAATGCAGCCCGTTGTTATCAGTCGCCACCGTGAGTATTCTTATTCATCCTGATCTTATTTCGATGTTTACACAAGGGAATTCGTCATTTTTAACCATTCCTGTGGTAGCTTCGCATTATGCTTCGTCAGTTATTCCCGCCTTTCTTATCGTATGGTTTTTATCTATCATAGAACCTATTGCCGATAAGTATATTTCAGGATGGGCTAAAACAATTTTAAAACCCATGTTGATACTGCTAGTTTGCGTCCCTGTTTCATTGATTCTGCTGGCGCCATTGGGAAATATTATTGGCTCGGGGATCGCGTCGGTAATTATTTCGGCCAGCCAGGGAAGTTTCAGTTGGCTGACGTTGGGTATCTTTTCAGCAGTATTGCCGTTTTTTATCGTTACCGGCATGCATTGGGCGATGGTGCCCTATATGATTAGCTCAATGGGAACAAGCGGACACGAGTCCATTGTATTACCGGCCATGTTGGCGGTAAATATCGGATTTTCCGCCGCCAGTGCGGCCGTCGCCTGGAAAACTAAAAATACCAATCTGAAAGCCATTTCGATTTCCGGATTCATCACCGCAGCGATATCCGGCATAACCGAACCCGTTATTTATGGCGTGGCGTTAAAACTTCGCAAGCCCTTCATTGCAACGATGATTGGGTCAGGGATAACGGGTATCTTTATCGGTGTGGTGTCACTTAAAGCATATGCATTCAGCGTGCCCTCTTTGGTAGCGATATTAATGTTTATGAAAAGCAGCGAGTATGCCAATTTAATTTACGCGGTAACTGCGGCGGTAATGTCTTTCATACTATGTTTTACCATGACATTAGTTTTGGGATGGAATGACCCTGAAGATTAATGAAAATCCATTTAGATTTTTAAATAAAGAGCAGAGATAATCTATGAAAATTGGAATTATCGGCACCGGAATGATCGTTAATGATTTACTGACCACGGTCAACGAGTTGGATATCAAATTAGTCGCTATTTTGGCAACAGAAGCCACGATTGAAGAAGGTCGTAAATTAAGCGATGCCTATGGAATTGAGCATGTTTTTATTGACTATAACAGCTTGCTACAGAGCGATGTCGACACTATCTATATCGCTCTCCCGAATCATTTACATTTCGTCTTTGCAAAACAAGCGCTGGAAAAAGGAAAACACGTCATTATTGAAAAGCCGATTGTTCCTTATAAATCCGAGCTTATTGAAATGCAACAGATCGCTCAGGCTAACAACCTGATAATTCTTGAGGCAATGAATATTCATTACCTTCCTGCATTTACGTTACTGAAAGAAAAAATCAAGATATTGGGTGAAATAAAAATCGCTCAATTTAATTACAGCCAGTACTCATCAAGATACGCAGATTTCAAGAAAGGTATAATTCATCCAGCATTCGATGCGCAAAAGCATGGCGGCGCATTAATGGATTTGAACATTTATAACATACATTCCATTATTGGATTATTCGGTTCGCCAAAAGCATCGCAATACTTTTCAAATGTAGAGAAAGGCGTCGACACCAGCGGGATTCTCTATTTAGACTATGGTAAATTCAAAGTGTCCAGCATTGGCGCAAAAGATTGTAAAGCGCCGATTATGATATCGATTCAAGGAACTGAAGGTAATATTACTATAGAAAGCTCTATGAACGTTCTTAAATCATTCACTCTGAATAAAAACACGGGTGAATCGGAGTTAATTGATAGTAACGATAACAAACACCGACTATATTATGAGTTTGAAACATTTTCTCATATCATAGATAATTTGGATTATGAGCGCGCTCATGCTATGTTGGACGTCAGTTTACAAGCCTTGGATATTATTGATTCCGCACGAATCAATAAAGGGGGATATTAAGAATGAAAAGCAATAAGATGCTTACCGTCGGTTATATCGGAAATGGTAAAAGTACCAATAGATACCATTTACCCTTTGTATTACAGAGAAAAGACAAATTTCATGTAAAAACGATTTACTCCCCCAATAAAGGGAAAAAAGACTGGGTGGAGATCCCCGATGTCACATACACAAACGAAATCAATGTTCTGTTAAATGATGCCGATATTGATCTGATTGTGATCTGTACGCCCGCCGTCACCCATTACGAACTGGCAAAACAAGTTCTTAATGCCAATAAGCATTGTCTGGTGGAAAAACCCTTCACTCACACCACCAGCCAGGCAAAAGAATTATTCGAATTGGCGAAAAACAAAAATCGAGTAATTCAATGTTATCAAAACAGAAGATTGGACAGTGATTTTCTTACTACCCAGAAAGTCATTGAATCAGGAAAATTAGGCGATCTGCTGGAAGTAGAAATGCACTATGACTATTATCGTCCCTACTTCCCGGAACAATGTAAAAATTATGCACAGATCGATAGCTACCTATACGGTCATGGATGTCATACATTAGATCAAGTATTATCTTATTTTGGTAATCCCGATCGTATTCATTATGATGTTCGCCAGTTGCTTGGCGAGGGCAGAATGAATGATTACTTTGATCTTGACTTATATTACGGCATTGTTAAAGTATCGGTAAAATCCAGTTTCTTCAGAGTAAAAGAACGCCCCAGTTTTGTCGTATATGGCAAACACGGAATGTTCATCAAAGAGAAAAAAGATCGGCAGGAAGAACATTTAAAACTTTTTTACTTACCCGATCACGACGACTTTGGCGTAGATAATCCCAGCGACTATGGAACCATCATTTATTATGATGATGAAGGTACTTATCATGAAGAGAAAGTCACTTCCGAAGTAGGCGATTATGGACGTATTTATGATATGCTTTATGAGTCCATCGTGAGTGGTAAAGAAAAATTTGTTTCTGATGAACAAACGATATTGCAAATATCCGTCCTGGAGGAAGGAACGGCTCACCTAAAATAATCGTTATCTTGGGAATGAAGTTATTTTCAACACTTCATTTCCTATTTTTCCGTTATGCGACTATTCTAACCTCCCGGCTTAGTTGAATGAAAATACTGGATGTTGCTTCATATTGAATTAAAAAAATAAAGTGCTATTTTAGCATGCATATCTGTTACTTTATTGGCAGGTAAACCTGAATCTTTCAGATTTTTTCTGAGGTTATGATGAAAATTGCCAAAGTCATTAACCACAACATCGTTGTGGTCTTGGACGAAAACCATCGAGAGCAGGTCGTTATGGGGCTCGGCATAGGATTTAAAAAAAAAACCAACGATATGCTTGATGACAGAAAAGTTGAAAAAATATTTTCTTTAAAAAATGATGAAATCACGTTCAGATTAAGCGAGCTACTCGGCCAGATTCCTATTGAAGTGATGACGACATGCGATCGTATTATCAACGTATCAAAGCAAAAACTGGGGGAATTGCAGGAAAATATTTATATCTCACTTACCGATCACTGCTACTCCGCGCTTGAACGCCATAAGAAAGGCATCAATATCCGCAACGTATTGTTATGGGAAATAAAACGTCTTTATCCTAAAGAATATCAACTGGGTCTTGAAGCGATTGATATCATTGACAATCGTCTTGGCGTCAGAATGACTGAGGATGAAGCGGGCTTCATTGCATTACATCTGGTCACTGCTCAACTCGGTCATGAAATGCCAGAAGTAATCCACATTACTCAAATAGTAAATGAAGTTCTGGATATCACGAAATATCAGCTCAATTTGGAGTATAAAGAGGATAACTTAAGTTACCATCGCTTTGTTACTCATCTAAAGTTCTTTGCGCAACGGATGCTGAACCGCTCTACGGTTCAGGATGACGATACCAATTTACACTCTGCGATCAAAATCAATTATAGTCAAGCGTGGGAATGTGCGGAAAAGATTAAAGCGCATCTGCTGAATCACTATCAGTATGAATTAACAATAGAAGAAGTGATGTTTCTTGCCATTCATATCGAACAGATTCGTAAAGATAACCGGTGCTAAGTCGAACATGATAACAACTGCAAGGAATTAAGGTTATACGTAATCTGGTTTGTCGTCTTTAAGCGTATCGTTACTCCTGACTGATCTTGCCCAGCAACGGTGGACACAGCCTTAAGCGAGGTTTCTTTCCTCAAATTGCACCGGGCTTAGCCCGCCGTTGGCACTATGCCGTCGGCGCCAATTGTAGTCTATCTCGATATACTCGAATACCGCCGATTTCATCTCCTCCCGCGTGTTGAACCTCTCTCCGTGGATTAGCTCCACTTTCAGGCTGTGGAAGAAGCTTTCCGCACAGGCGTTATCAAAACAACAGCCCTTTGCGCTCATACTGCATATCAGTCCATTGTCTTTTATAACACCCTGATAATCATGGGAACAATACTGGCTACCTCTGTCAGAATGAACTATCACGCCTCGCGGCATCTTTCGCCGCCACAGCGCCATTTTCAGCGTATTGCACGCCAGTTCCGCCGTCATTCGTTCCGACATTGACCAACACACCACCCGACGCGAATACAGGTCGATAACCACCGCCAGGTACAGCCAGCCTTCCTCTGTCCACAGATAGGTGATATCCCCAACGTACTTCTGGTTCGGCGCCACCGGCAGGTTATGCCGGCTGTTTGTCGTGGCTTTGAACTTACGCGCCGCGCTGGCCCGTAATCCCTGACGTCACAGACTGGCCGCCACCGTTTTACGGTTACAGCCATGGCCGGCTTCACGCAACGCCTGCGTCAAACGGGGCGCGCCATAGCGCTGTTTTGCCTGTATAAAAGCTTGCGCCACCCGCTCATCACACTGCTGGCGGCGCATCTGCCGCAGCGAGGAGGATTGCCGGCGCTTCAGCCACTGCGCGAGACACGCAACACCCGGGCCAGGCTTTTCACTGAGAACGCCGCCTGATGTTGGTGTATAAAAGCGTACTTCACTTCAGGCGTCTGGCGAAGTAGGTGGCCGCCTTTTGGAGGATGGCCAGTTCCTCATCCCGCTCGGCCAGTTGGCGCTTGAGGCGGGCGATTTCTGTTGCCTGTTGCTGCTCACGCTCAGAGGTGGAGCCCTGCTGACGTTGTTTACTGCGCCAGACGTAGAGTTGAGAGTCGTGCAGGCCGAGCTCCCGGGCAGCTTTGGCCACACCGATGCGCTCAGCCAGCGCCAGCGCCTGCTGGCGAAATTCCGGGGTATATTGATTACGGGATGTCTTCTTCACAGATTTTGCTTGCGTCATGGTTCACCTTGTTAACGATTTTACTCGCTTAACAGCGTGTCCACTATTCGTGGGTAGGATCAGACAGCTCAAAGTCCGACGTACTGGTCAGTGGGAAAAACAGTGTTGTGCTCCGATTGATTAACCGATACGGAGAAATTTATGAGAATGTTTTGGTTCGTCATTACCTGCGCCATCTATCAACCAAACACGCAAAATCAAGTGCTCGTCGCTCCATAACTCTCAGCTGTTTATAGTTAGGCAAAATTCTCTTCAACAAGACTGACACTGACGCCCCTAGCTGGCAGAACAAGCGACTGGTTTTTCATCACAAAATTGCCACTCAACAATGCTTTTCTATCTTCCCACGAATAGATCACTTCTATCGCCTTCGCTGAGGTAGTAAAACTGAAAAATACCGCCATACCCTGTACCATTGATACAGCACTGGGCAATCGGCAGGATGCTAAATTACTGATAGTTCACCACCCATTCGACTTTTTACTAGCGCCAAAATTTCCGTTTCGTCCTCCGGCGATAGAACCTGAAATGCTAAATAGCTTATATGGACACCTCCCCGATACAAGTACGGGCAGATCTTTTTCTGACAAAGTAGCCACACACATATATCCGGCTTCGTGAGCCCTGATGAACATCCGCACTCTCTGCCCTCATTAGTGCCATGGCTTGTTACAGCCCGGCTATTTGCCAGGTTTACAAAGAGTCGGTTCTACCTGTCAGCACATCAACTCTTGGGACTTATTAAAATCAGTTAGTTACTTGATCATGTACGCTGTCTTCTGGTTTATAAGCGCCCAGGCTATTCGGGCATTTTTGTTGGCAAGCGCCACTACAGCCTTATTCACGCCACTTCGGGCAATAACACCCTTCAGCCATCGCTGAAAACCACCACACCGTTCTTCCGGGAGGTTAATAATCCGGTAAACCACTGAGCGAGCGCCGTGGATAAGTAACCCACGCAGATAACCATCTCCACGTTTTGTTATCCCGGGTAGTCTGACCTTACCACCACTACTGTACTCTTTCGGAACCAGACCCAGATAGCTGGCAAAGTGCCGGCCATTCTGAAAATCTGTGCTGTCACCCAGCGCCACCGTCAGGGCTGAAGCGCCCAGTGGCCCGATACCGGGTATGCTTTCCAGCCGGAGAGTATCCTCATTTTGCTGACTGATACGCGCAAGACGCAGGTCCGGTTCTTTAATTCGCTGCTGACTGCCCTGAAGTTCCTGCAACATTTCGTGGAACAGTTGACGGCTGAGCGTGGTGAGCTCATTTCCCGCATCCTCCAGGTAATCTGGCAGGCACGCCATGATTTTATGGGCCCCTTCCGGTATGGCGATACCGTATTCCAGGCCCAGACCCCGTATCTGGTTAATCAGCGCGGTTTTGTTTTTCATCAGCCGCTGGCGAACCCTGTGCAGACACTGAATATCCTGCTGTTCAAGAGATTTCTCCGGCACATAGCGCATACTCGGGCGACTGTCAGCTTCTACAATTGCCGCTGCATCATTTTTATCGTTTTTACTGCCCATCCTGAAGGGAGCGACATACTGTGGACTGATTTGCCTGACGTCATGTCCGTATTGCCTGAACTGGCGAGACCAGTAATTCGCACTGCCGCACGCTTCCATTACAATACGGGACGGAGGCTGCTGAGCAATGAACGCCATCAGTTTTTCACGGTTGATCATTTTGTTCGCTTTCTTCCTGCTCTGCGCAGACACGATGTTCACCTGAAAAACTCGCGTTGCCAGATCAATTCCGATAATTTGTTCCATGGGACACCTCTTCATGTTGCTGTTGGTTTGCACTTACAGCATGGCTCACTGAGGCCTTTGTGGGGAGGTGTCCATTTCATTAGCGCCTAATATCGCTACATTTTTGCCAGCCCATGCCTGCCTCCCGGGAATGGGCTGACGGTTTCCATAAAATAACGAACTTTATTCAACAGTTGCCACATTGAACGGCACTGATGGTTGCGGGTGATTGTGTCGTGCAGTGCCTGCCACAGACGCTCAACATGGTTAACCCACGGCGAGTAAACCGGCTGGGAAATCACCCTGAACTTCGGATTCTGTTTCAGCCAGCGCTGCGTTTCCCGGCTTTTATGGATAATATAATTGTCCACAATGAGGGTGATCGTTTTTGCCCGCCGGTACGTTGTCTTCAAATGCTTTAACAGGCTGATAAATAAGACTGAACTTTTGCTGCTGCCTCCAGCATAGCTGACTTTACCTGTGCTGCTGTGTAACGCCCTGCCAGATAGTACTTTTCATTCTGACCGGGCGTCACTATGCGTTTCTGCTGGCCGCGTACCTGCCAGTCCGCGCCGATTTTGGGGTTGAGATGGATATCCACCTCATCTTCGTAAAACACCGGGTTTTCTGTGCTGCATTTCTCCAGCGCCTGATGAATTTCCGCCATTCTTTCTTTTTTGTGCGGGTCGCGGATGCACAGTGTGGGAGCAGCTTTTCGCCACACCAGTCCGATAGCGGGTAACCAGCGGCGGAGTGTCCCGGCATGCACCTGAAAACCCGGTTATCTCATTGATTTTTATTGCCATCAGTTCTGTGCTCCAGCGGGAACGCTGATAACCAAAATCGCCTGGCGTGTGTTTTACCAGTCGACGCAGCAACGCACAAATATGCTCATACGGCCACTGACGCCCGCGCCCCGCAGGTAAAGAGACGAGACCTTCAATACCCGACAGCGTAAACCAGTTAATCCAGCGTCCCACTGATGAGCGGGCACAGCAGAGCGTTCTGGCGACGTCGCTGACACGTTCGCCCCAATGTAACATCAACATGGCGGTCAGTCTGCGGGCATGGTTTTATCACGTGTTTTATGGATAGTTTTCTGCATCAGGCGCCGTTCGGTACGGGGTATTGGTGCAATGTTCGGCATCGCTCAGTCCGGTTGGTGATTTGTGATGTTTGGTGATTGATCAGATCGCATAATCCGGACGGAGTTCCCACAAATTGATCTACTATTCCGCGCAGCTATTTAGGCTCAGGCCAGCCAGTTCATCATCAGCGGTATAAAAATAGGCTAACGACACGTCCAGCACATCCGCTTGCCGTTGAATCGTCTCGGAGTCGGCCTCATGCACGCCCTTTTCATAGCGATTGATACGGGGACTGGCGACAAACTCATCGATCCCGGCCTCAATGCCGAGTTGTTTTTGCGATAGCCCTTCCCCTGGCGCGCCTGCTTAAGCCGCTGATAGAAAATAGCGTGGTAATTGGGTTTGCTCTTCATGGCTACGATAATCGTAGTTTTTTTTGCTTGAACGTCATACTACGAATAATGTAGCATCAGGTGGTACATGTTCCTTTTACGACGAAAAGTTAGGGGATTTACATGAAAAACGACTGGCATCAGGCGGATATCATCGCCGCCTTACGCAAACAGAGTACGACCATGGCCGCGCTTTCTCGTTCTGCCGGATTGAGTTCATCGACGCTGGCAAATGTTCTGACACGTCCCTGGCCGAAAGGAGAATGGTTAATCGCCGAGAAGTTGGGCATTTACCCTGCCGAGATCTGGCCAAGTCGTTACTATGATTCTGAGGGAAGATTAATCGACCGTAAGATAAAAATCAGAGGGAAGCGGGCTAAGTAACACGAACGCATTACCTGATCCATTTATTTTCCAGCGAGGCAAGCAGCGCATTTTGTTGAGCTGCCGATAGTTCGGCAAATTTCAGGATCATCTTAGCCAGATTATCGTCGTCTGCATAGAAGTACGCCAGCGGGACTTGTAAAGCCAGCGCCAGATGGCCGGCTGTCACGATATTGGCTTCGTGTACGCCTTTTTCATACCGGTTGATACGCGTACTGGCAACGAACTCGTCAATCCCGGCGGCGATACCCAGCCCTTTCTGGGACAGCCCACGAAGCTGACGGGCATCCTTTAAACGTTTACTGAAAATATCACTGTGCGATCGATGAGCATTCATAACTACGATAATCGTAGTTATGAAGAATTACCGATACTACGATTATCGTAGCCGGGTGAATGATTTGACAATGTATTTGGCGCAGTAATCGATGTCACTCATGCCCGGGAACATCTGAGCCAGACTTCAGATGGCAAAATCTTCCAGTGTCTTGCCGTCCTTTTCAATGGCTTCACGGATGACGGCAGGGGTTCGGCCTTGCCCGGTCCATGTCCGCTCGTTGCCGTTTTCATCCGTGTATTGATATCTGGCGGGACGAGGCGTGCGTTTGGCTTTGGCTGGCCGGTTTTTTACATCGCCAAGCAATTCAGCAGGATCAATACCGTCTTCCAGCAATCTGGCGCGTAAAGCCTCTATTTTAGCCTGCCGTTCAGTCTGTTCCTGCTGATTTCGGGAGTCTTCCTCGCGGCGATCTTCAACAATGGCCGTCAGTTTCTCCAGCATCTCTTCCAGCGTTGCCAAATCGGTTTCGCGTGCCAAAGCGCGCAGGGAGCGTATGTTATTTAATACCTTAAGAGTTTCACTCATTTATCGTCATCCTGATGGTTATCAATCAGCGTTATCTTACAGGAGAGACAGGATTCTGAACTACTCGTTCAGCACAATAGAGTCTGATGCTCCAAACGCCTTCCCCAAGAATTTTCTTTTTTTCCGCTAATCAGTTGATTGCGGAAACCGTTTAACCGCTCTGGCACGCTGCAAGCCTCCCCTCAATTGTCTCTGGAGGCCAGAATGACTTTTCTTTCGCGACTGTGTTTATCCGCCATGCTGCTGGCCGGTCCGGTTTATGCCGCACCGACGACGGAACAGGCCAGTCTTGCCCTGATGCTAACGCAACTCAATCATATCGAGTCCACCCTGCAATGTGCGCAGACACAAGCCGCCCAGGCCCCGGCTGAACGCTTCTTTTTCGATTACACGCAGGCCTACGCGGATATCGGAACTATCCGTACCGGTATTGAGCACTATCTGATGCCGGCCCGGGCGCAGCCTCGCCACATCATCCCACTTTCAGGCCGTTACCGGCTTGAGGATGCCGCGCAATGACGTCTGAACAAATCACCGCGTTTCAGGCGGGAAGTTCCGCACAGCCCGCCGAGGTCAACGTGGTGGTGCTGGGATTATTGTGCGCCGCGCTCTTCGTGTGGGCCGCCTGGGTGCTGCTGCGCTCTTGGCAGGCTTATTCCGGCAACGCGCTGACGCTACGCCAGTTCGGCGGGATCGCCGCCCGCACCACGCTATTGCTTCTGGTCTGCTTCTGGCTGGTTCTCAGCTAATACCCCGTCTTCTTTAATGCCGTTCATCCGGAGAGTGCCATGTCTACAAAACACCTGATCCGTCGTTTTTATTTCGCCGTCTTGCTGTCCGCCTGTTCATTTTCCACCTATGCCGATTTACCCACGATGGAAGATCCCTCTCGCGGCAAGGGCAGCGGCATCATGGATACGCTTAAAAATTACGGCTACGACATCGTGATCCTGCTGTCGCTGGGCGTCTGCGCCGTAGGTTTTCTGGTCGTCGCCAACAGTTGCATCGCCACCTATTCGGAGATCCAAAACGGTAAAAAACAGTGGAAGGATCTGGGCGCCATGGCGGGCGTCGGCGCCATCCTGCTGGTCGTGACCATCTGGCTGCTGACGCAGGCCAGCGAGGTGCTGTGATGACATTGACGATCGATTTTCTGCCGGACCGCCTCAATCGCGAACCGGTCGTGTTTCGCGGGATGACGGCTTCCGAGCTTTTTATCTCGCTGGCTGCCGGCTTCCTGTCGGGACTAACCGGCGGAATACCACCCGCGCTGTTACTCGGCGTCTGGGCGCTGATCCCCACCGGCGGACTGGCAGGCGCCGCGCTCGCCATTCTGGTCGGCGGACGCTATCTGGCGCGCCTGAAACGGGGGCGACCGGATACCTGGCTATACCGCTCAGCGGACGCCTGGCTGGCCCGTCAGGGTTTCGGCGATCCCCGTCTGGTGCAAAGCAATGCGGTCTGGTCTACCCGCAGGAGCGTGAAATCATGAGCCAGTTCAAACACGCGCTGGCCGCCCGCGATGCGCATATTATCACCCTGCGTCTGGCGCTGGGCCTGCTGCTGGTGATTATCGCCGCACTCTGGTACGGCTGGCAAAGCGCGCCACGACACCTGACCATTCATAATCCGCCCGATCTGCGCGCCGGCAGCACCCGTCCGTGGTGGGAGGTACCGCCGGGCAATGTCTACGCCTTCGCATTTTACATCTTTCAGCAAATTAACCGCTGGCCCGTTGATGGCGATCGGGATTATCCGCGCAATCTTTCCGCACTGAGCGCCTATCTGACGCCCGCCTGCCGGGCGCAACTGGAGCAAGACTACCGTCAGCGCCGGGACGCCGGAGAATTGCGCGACCGGGTGCGCGGCGTTTATGAAATCCCCGGACGCGGCTTTAACCACAAACGCGTGGAGGTGCTGGATCGCGATCGCTGGACGGTCACGCTCGATCTTACCGTGGATGAATATTATCGCGCGGAGCCCGTCAAGCGTGCGCTGGCACGCTACCCGTTAAGCGTCGTGCGCTATGACGTGGACGCTGAAAAAAATCCCTGGGGACTCGCACTCGACTGTTTTGCCCGCCCCCCGCAAAAACTGGAAGCGACGAGCGCAACGGAGGAAAAATGAAAAAGGTCATCCTGCCTCTCCTGCTTTTGTTCTGCCCTTTCTTCGCTACCGCAACAGAGCTGGTGCAATGGCAACGCATCCCTCTGCCGGTTGAACTGCATGTCGGCCATGAACGCGTGCTGCTTATCAACAAAAACGTCCGCGTCGGCTACCCCGCCGAGCTCGGCGACAAACTACGGATCCAGAGCAGCGGCGGAACGGTCTACCTGCGGGCCAGTAAACCGTTTACCGATACCCGTCTTCAGCTCCATGACGTGGAGAGCGGCGAGCTGATTTTACTGGATGTGCGCGCCGCTGACGGCGATGCGCTGGAGCCGCTGGAACTGCGTTACGACGAAGCGGTTTACCGTAACGATATCCCCGACAGGCCGGATACCGAGGCCCCGGCCGATAGCGTCGCGGAAACGCCTTTCCCCGTGCCGGTCGCGCTCACCCGTTATGCGGCGCAAATGCTCTATGCGCCGTTGCGCACCGTCGAGCCGGTAGTAGGAATTCGCCAGGCTCCCGCGCGTCTGCCCGCTACCGTCACCACGTTGCTGCCGACTGAGCCGGTAACCGCCACGCCCCTGGCGGCCTGGCAACTCGACGGCTACGCGGTCACGGCCATCAGGCTGCAAAACCGCAGTCCGGGCCGTATTCACCTCGATCCACGCGCGTTACAGGGCGCCTTTGTCGCCGCCACGTTTCAGCACGACTGGATCGGCGCACAGGGTACGCCGCAAGACACCACCGTGGCGTACCTGGTCACAGACGGCGGCGCGGATCGCGCCATACTGCCGGAGCCGCCCGCTGTCGAAAAAGGGAACAAGGGGGCAAAACGATGAAATTACAGGCCAACAACCTGTTGAAACTGCTTCTCCCCTGCCTGCTGCTGGGCGCAGGATTTATCGGACTGAAATCCTGCCAGCCCGCCGGCAGCGAAAAAAGCGAGCAGGACGAACATGCCGCGGCCGATTTAAGCGGCGACGAGCTCACCGCGCTGGGCATCGACGGCGATACGCCCCGGGATACCGTCGCCACGCTGGTCGGCCAGATGAAACAGTACCGTCAGGAAATGGCGGAAATGCGTGAGAACAGCGCCGCGCTGGTTCAGGAGAACCGGCGGCTACGTGAACGCGACCAGAATGTGGAAAGCCGCATCAATAACGCCATCAGCCGGGAGCGCGAGACGTTCAGTTCAGCGCTACAAAAGCAGCAGAGTACCCTGCTGGACAGCGTTCAGGAGAAACTCAGCCAACTGACGCAGAAGCCCGCCGCCGCGGACGATATTCCTCTCGGACTGGGGCTGGAAAATCAGGGGGTTCCCGCTGGCGCCCTGCGCTGGATAGAGCCTGCCGATGCCATGCCCGTGGACAAACGCGGTCAACCCGCCGTTTCCGGCGTGCAGTTCCCGATGCCGTTCGGCTTAGCCGGAGATAGCGCGAACGGTCGGCAGAAGGAGGCTCAGGGTGAGGACACGTCAGGCAAACGTGCAGCTAAAGAGGTTGTGCCGATTTACACGCTGCCAGAAAACAGCACCCTGACGGGTTCGGTCGCCATGACCGCGCTGCTGGGGCGGATCCCGATTAACGGCACGGTCAGCGATCCGTATCCCTTCAAGGTATTGATCGGCCGCGATAACCTGACCGCCAACGGCATCGAACTGCCCGACGTCGAAGGCGCTATCGTTTCCGGTACGGCATCCGGCGACTGGACGCTCTCCTGTGTGCGCGGTACGCTTCACAGCATCACCTTCGTCTTTCGCGACGGCACCGTGCGTACCGTTCCGCAGGCCGCCGGTCAATCAGGCCGTGGCGGCAACAGTTCACAAAACAGCGGCAGCGGGATCGGCTGGCTGTCCGATCCACACGGCCTGCCCTGTATTCCCGGTGAGCGTAAATCCAACGCCGCAGAGTATCTGTCGTCGCAATTTTTACTGTCGGGATCGTCCGCAGCCGCCAGCGCGTTCGCCAACGGACAGACCACCTCCACCGTGGAAGACGGTTCGATCACCTCCGCCGTCACCGGCAACAGCGGACAGTATGTCCTGGGGCAGGCGCTGGGCGGCGGCCTGAAAGAATCCGCCGACTGGTTCAAACAGCGCTACGGTCAGATGTTCGATGCCGTTTACGTCCAACCCGGCCACCCGGTCGCCTTACATATCACGCAACAACTCGCCATTGATTACGAAAAACAGGGCCGCAAAGTGAAATACGCGCCGGCCACCGGCAATAAAGGAGGACTGGACTGATGAAACGCCACTTTCTTTCTCTTCTGCTGCTGACGCTGGCAGCTACAGGATGCAGCACCTCGCAGGAAACCCTGCTGCCGGTGGATGAAAACACCACCATGCTGAGCCTGTGGGGACGTCAAACCGGCGACAACCGCACGCTGTATGACCAGCGCAGCCTGCTGCGCCGCCCGCTGGAACAGCCCCTGACGCAAGAGCAGCAGTCCTATACCCGCACCGCCGGAAACGAAATCCGGGCGCAGTTCCGACGCCTACCCAACCCCGATATGTTGATGTATGTCTACCCACACCTGACGGACGGCGAACCCACGCCGGTGCCGGGCTATTCCACCGTATTTCCTTTCTACACGCGGGTGCAGTACGCCATGCCCGGCGAACGCACGGAGGCGCTGTAATTATGCAGACCGCACAACCCCGTACCGGGAAACTCACGCAACAGGCGGCGAACGCCGCGTATCAGAAAGGCCCCTCCTTTGTCGATTTGCTGCCGTGGGTAGAATACCAGCACGACAGCCAGACGTTACTGCTTGACGACGGCCGCTCGGTGGGCGCTGTTTACAATATCACCCCTGTCGGCACCGAAGGCCGCTCGCAGCAGCATTTATCCGAGATCCGGGATATCGTCAAAGACGCGCTTCAGGATACCTTTGAGGAGTTGGATAGCTGTCCGTGGGTAGTGCAGTTTTTCTGTCAGAACGAGGACGATTTCAGCGGCTATCTGCAACAGCTACGCGACTATGTGACGCCGGCAGCGCAAGGGTCGGCATTCAGCGAAGCCTGGCTGAGCGAAATGGAAAAGCACCTGAACGGCATCACTCGCACCGGCGGTCTGTTTTTTGATGATGTGGTGACTCGCACGCCGTGGCGGGGGCAAATTCGCCGCACCCGGCTGGTGATTTACCGCTATTCGCCGGCCAGAACGCCGCCCGGCGACCTGTCGCCGGAGCTGGCGCTGAATAATGCTGGCGACAGGCTGGTATCCGCGCTGGCGGGCGCCGGACTTCACGCACGACGTCAGACCGGCGCCGACGTTCAGCGCTGGCTGACGCGCTGGTTTAATCCTGCCCCGCCGTGCGACGACCGCCAGGCATTTTACGGCATGGCCCCGGAACAAGATCCCCTCGACGAAGCAACGCCGCCGGTCATGACTGATTTTGCCGAGTCACTGCTGTTCAGCGAACCTGTTTCCGACGCGCGTCAAGGGATTTGGTGCTTTGACCGGCTGCCTCACAAGATTGTGACGGTTGATCGTTTACGCAAACCACCGCGTATCGGCCATCTGACCGGGGAAAACCGCAAGGGCGACGGCATCAATGCCCTGTTCGACCTGTTGCCAGAATCCGCCATCATGGCGCTGACGATGGTGGTTTATCCGCAGGACCGGCTGGAAGCGCACCTGAACCGCCTGGCAGACCGCGCCATCGGTGAAAATGTCGATTCGGAATACACAAAGAAAGACTGCCGGGACGTCAGACAATGGCTGAAAGCAGGCCATAAAATGTATCGCAGTACGCTGGCATTCTATTTGTCGGGCCCGGACGTTGCGGCACTGAACCGGCAAAGCCGGGAACTGAACAGCGTATTGCTCAACGCCGGACTGGTGCCGGTACAGGACGGTGATGAAGTGGCGCCGTTAAGCAGCTACCTGCGCTGGCTGCCGATGTGTTTCGATCCGGGCCGCGACAAGCGTCATCTGCATACCCGGTTTAATTTCGTGCAGCATATCGCCAATCTGCTGCCGGTCTTCGGACGCGAAACCGGCACCGGGCATCCCGGCATCAGCTATTTCAACCGGGGCGGCGCGCCGTTCGACTTTGATCCCCTGAATCCGGCCGATCGAGCCAAAAACGCGCATCTGTTGCTGCTGGGGCCGACCGGGGCGGGGAAATCGGCCACCCTGAATGGCAAAATCGCCCAGTTGATGGCGCTGCACCGCCCCCGCCTGTTTATCGTCGAGGCGGGAAACAGTTTTGGGTTGATCGCTGACTATGCGAAACGGCACGGACTGACGGTCAACAAAATTAGCCTCAGACCCGGCAGCGGGCTCACCCTGCCGGTCTTCGCCGACGCATGGCGGCTGGCGGAGCAGGATATCAGCGCCGACCTGCCGGATAGCGACGAGGAGGAAAAACAGGACGATGACGACCAGCGCGATATCCTGGGTGAGATGGAGATCACCGCCAGACTGATGATTACCGGTGGCGAAGCGCGGGAAGACGCGCGTCTCACTCGCCCTGACCGCGCCATGATCCGCCAGGCGATCATCAATGCCGCCACGACGTGCCACCGGGTCGGGCGTCAGACGCTGACGCAGGATGTGCGCGATGCGCTGTTCGACCTCTCCCGCGACGCCACGCTGCCGGAACCCCGCCGCAACCGGGCCTATGAAATGGCGGAATCCATGAACATGTTCTGCTCCGGCTTCGAGGGTGAGTTGTTTAACCGGGAAGGACAGCCCTGGCCCGATGCCGATATCACTCTGGTCGATCTGGCCACGTTCGCCCGCGAAGGCTACGAGGCCCAGCTTGCCATCGCCTATATTTCATTGATTAATCACATCAACAATATCGGTGAACGCGATCAGCACCTGTCCCGCGCTATCGTCAATATTACCGATGAAAGCCATATCATCACCGTCAACCCGCTGCTGGCGCGCTTTCTGACCAAAGGCTCAAAAATGTGGCGTAAACTCGGTATCTGGCTGTGGCTGGCGACGCAAAACCTGGCTGACTTTCCGGATGACGCGAAAAAGCTGCTGAACATGATTGAATGGTGGGAACTGCTGGTTATGCCGCCCGAGGAAGTAGAACAACTTGAGCGCTTCAAAATCCTGACCGAAGAACAGCGCCTGTTGCTGTTGTCCGCGCAGAAAGCCCCCGGTAAATACACCGAAGGCGTAGTGTTAGCCAGCAAAGTGGAAGCGCTGTTTCGGGTGGTCCCGCCCAGCCTGTTTCTGGCATTGGGGATGACGGAAAAACACGAAAAAGCGCAACGGGCTCAACTGATGCGGGAGCAAGGGATCAGCGAACTGGACGCCGCTATTCTGGTGGCCCAAATACTGGATGAAAAGCGGGGGCTGATGACAATATAATGAGCGGGATTAGAAGTTTGCTGAGTTACTTCCCTGTACGCGGTACACCTCTTTTCCCCCTAAAGGAGGCATATTCCATGGCATTAACCAATGCCGTCGTCCGGCAGGCCAGCACCACCGGCAAAATCTAGACCCTGAACGGATACCGACGGTCTGTCATTGTTCGTGGCTGGTAAAGGCGCGAAGAAGTTGTTGGCGATGCTCACGCGGAGAACATCCCCACTCTTTTTTAAACGCCCGACCAAACGCGCTATCACTATTGTACCCGGCGGACTGCGAGATCTGAGTGATTGAATCGCGGGAATTTCTGAGGCGCTCTCCTGCAAGCAACATTCGCCATTGGGAGAGATATTTCATCGGCGTGATGCCGACCTTGCGCTTAAAATGTTCGGTAAAAACGGTCCGGGACATACCAACCCGCTTTGCCAATTCCTGCAAAGTCCAGGGGAAAGCTGGCTCTTGGTGCATATAAGTAATCGCGGCTTTGAGCTGCGGATCGGAAAGGGCAAACATCCAGCCAACGTGTTCATTCCCTTTCTGCTGAAGGAATACCCTTAGCGCCTGAACCAGCATGATTTGTACCAGTTGCTGCGCGATCAAATCACCACCCGGTTGGGGCACGCGCATCTCTTCTCGCAGACATTCCATGGCATTACGCATAACCTTTTGCCCGATACCTTCGGTGACCGGTATCAGTGGGGGCAGGGAATGCAGCAGGATATCGGCATGGGCGCTGCTGAAGGTAAAACGTCCACCAAGAATAAACGCCCCATCCCGGGGCGCTTGCATTGTTAGCGCTGAGCTCGTCTCCTTGTCCGGCGGGATAAAAGGCTGCGGTAGACTGTCGGGAGCGGTCGCCAGACAAAAGGGGGCGCCGGAAGGCAGAAACACACAGTCGCCCGATTTTAGAAAGATTGCCTCCTGGCTCCCGGTGACAGCGACCCAGCAGTTTCCGTCGATAACAACGTAGCATTTGATGCCCTGGTGTCGCCTGAATTCAAGCCCGGTTCCCGCAGTTAGGGGAAAACCGCCGGAGATATAAGCCTCCAGTTTGAGCAATGACAGAACTTCTGAAAGAGGATCCATAAAATACCGTACGATCTGCATAGAATAACGAATTTATAGCAGAGACCGTACCGATCATCCTCTTTTACACTGACACTTAAGGGTGAAATAGTTAATCTGAACTGCTTACCGGGGGAAATTATGAATATATTTTTAACGGGAGCCACCGGTTTTATTGGACTCGCGATCACCACAGAACTTATTCGGGCTGGCCATCGGGTAACGGGCCTGGCTCGTTCGGATAAAGGCGAACAACTTCTTGCTCGTGTCGGAGCAGAAACTCATCGGGGAGCGCTGGAAAATATTCAAAGTCTGGTTGACGGGGCACAAAAGGCCGATGCGGTGATTCATTGTGCTTATGACAACACTTTTAGCCATCCGGAAGAGATGGTGAAAAAAGAAACCCAGGCCATCAAAGCGCTGGGAAGAGGGCTACAGGGCTCTACACGCCCCTTGATCATTACTTCTGTTGCAGCCATGGGCTGTGCCGCGCCGGGTCAACTGGCTACCGAAGATTTTTATGATCCCGCGACGCGGAATCCGCGTAAGTCAACCGAACTGGCCGGGGCCCGCGTAGCAGACAATGGAGTCAACGTTTCGATTGTCCGGCTCCCGCAGGTCCATAATGAGTGTAAACAAGGGTTCGTCACTTCACTTATCTCGCTTGCCAGAGAGAAAGGGGTATCCGCTTATGTGGGTGAGGGTACCAATCAGTGGGCCGCCGCTCATCTTCTTGATGTGGCTACGCTTTACAGGCTTGTGGTGGAACAACCGCAATCCGGGCTGCGTTACCATGCGGTAGCAGAAGAAGGCATTCCTCTTCGTGATATCGCGGAAGCGATTAGCGTGGGCCTGGATGTCCCGCTGGCCAGCCTCTCCTCGGAAGCCGCTAACGCCCATTTTGGCTGGCTGGCGATGTTTGCACAGATGGATATGCGGGCATCAAGTGCGCTGACCCGGAAACGCCTAGACTGGCACCCAGCCCATCCGGAATTGCTTCAGGATATCGAGCGATACTTTTCGCTTTAACCTGCCAAATCGCCTACTGTAGCAAAAAGGCCGCTAAAGGAAACTTAAGCGGATTTTCTGTGCAGCTAATCTGACTATCCACTTAGCTTGGCATTTTTGCACTGATAATCATACTTGTGTCGCTGCCAGGCTGTGTCCCATAACTATTTTTTGTACAAAACGGAGCATGGTTCAACCACAAAAAGTCCTTTAATTTGGCTCGTTACGATTTTCCTGATGATGCATGGTTTCTAATTTCCCCCATGCTGCCTCCTGAGAGAGGCTCTTCCAGAGGTGGGCGACCTTACCTTGCACACAGACATGTTATGAATGGCATATTTTGGGTTCTGTGTTCTGGCGCAGAAAACTCAATATCCGGTTGTACGAAAAACGCAATGTAGTGGAACGCTGCTTTGCAACATTAAAAGAAAATCGTCGGATCGCTATACGTTCAGAAAAAACAGCAAGAAACTATCTGAGCATGCTCAAACTGGGGACGATCCAGTTATTTTTGAGGAGGCTGTTGAGCTAAGGGATACAGCCTAACTCATATCCTATCCGCGCAACAGGAGAAAAGTCGGGGGGAGCCATAACCCCAGGCTCCCTCTCAATATTTTGGAATAAGGCCTAACAGTTAAATGTGGTGCGAGTTATGTTCGTAACTAATTAATCTGGCGAAAGATGCCGATCGCCGTGGCTGTTTTTACCCCTCCCTCTGGCGTTCATCACGGATCCTGAGCTATCTGACTATCGCGTCGCTGTATCCAGGCATCACGCACCAGCACATATTCGTCCTCCGCCTGCTTGCGGGCTTCGTCCATGGGGAACGCGCGCGCGCGCCCATCCACCAGTTTCATGACTTGCAGCGTGTATACCACTCCGCTGTTTTCCACGTAGCCGATGGGAGACAGAGGTTGGTCGCCGACCATGCTCACGGTGTCGCGGACGGTACGAGGGCCGAGTAAAGGCATCACGAGATAACGGGAATCGCGCCAGCCCCATGTGGCAAGCGTTTGCCCAAAGTCCTCACTGGATTGCCTGGATAAGCCGATGTGGGACGCCGGATCGAACAGGCCGCCGATCCCGATGGTCGAGTTGACAACAAAGCGCCCCAATGATTGGGCGCCCTGGCCCGGCCTGCCTTGCAAGGTGTGATTGACCGCCGTTGTCGGTTCGCTCAGGTTCTTGAAGAACCGCGTCACACTTGATTGCACCGACTCTGGCGTGATCTTCTCATAGGTGATCGCTAGGGGACGGGTCACGTATCTGTCGATGCCATTGTTGACACTGTGCATCCGACGGTTGAATCCCTCCCACGGATCCCGCGTGGAGCCTTTCGGGCCGGGCGGAATAGTGTCGTTAGCCGACATAAGGGGGGGCATCGTCCGGGCGACTGGCGCATCTCCCGCAGACCGAGATGCGGCTGGTGCCGCAGCCGTCTCAGTTCTAGCGGAACCCGCTATCCCCATTGCGCGGGTGGCTTTCAAGTCGGGGGTTGAAGACTCATCGGCCCGACCAACGACAATCGGCGTAGGGGAACTTGAAGCGACGGCTTTCTGCTGCACGTTATCGCCGGCGCAAGCGCTGGTAACCAGCACAACCAGGGTAAGCAGGATGAAGCGGCATGCATTCATAAGTGTATTCCTTTCCTGTTGTGAAGAAGGCGTTGGTCAAGCCGGAATTATCATCAAGCAGTCTGGCCGCCTGACGCGCCCCCATTCAGCAACGTGGCCCGGCTATGCAGCAGGGAGCGGGAAAACACATCTGCTTGCCATGTTCTTCCCGCAACAGGCGGTGCTGTAGGGGGTGAGAAACCTTATACCATAATGAACGATCGGTCAGTAGAACTTTTTCAGCAAGTTTCATCAACTTCAGTTGCTGATTTTTTGTGATGAGAGGAAACATAGGTTGCCCCGGGCTGGGGAGCTATTCATTGATGGTTTAAAACGCCCGGTATGCGAGAGCGGTCAATAAAAGAGAGCGTTGGACGCCCCCGTGCTTTACACTCTGACGAACCAGGGCTGCGCCCATAGCTTGTTGGCCACGAGGCGGCTAGCCAATACCCGTTTAGTCGCATTTCTCGCCGTCAGTGATGCAGTGGTCTGCGATAAATGGCGCGCGACGTTGCATTCGTTTCAATGTTGACAGCCTTGAACGACGCCAAAGCGAGGGAAATGCTTTCCTCCTGGCCCCGTTAATTTCGTCGGATATGTTTAGGTGCTTCGCACAGATCTTGCGATCCGGCGCTTACATGACACGGCAGCATGAAGAAAAAAAATCCATCAGCCTCCTTGGCCGAGGTTGCTCCCAAAAAGAAAAGAACACGTTTGCCCCTTGAGGTTCGGCGCCAGCAGATCCTCGAAGCGGCGCTGATTGAGTTCAGTGCATTGGGCTTTACCGCCGCCAGCATTGCCAGGATCGCTCGCCGGGCTGGCATATCCAAAGCCAACGTCTATGTTCATTTCGCCAACAAGGACGATATATTCGAGACGCTCCTTGAGCAATTGATGAGCCGCTCGGAAAGCAACTGGAGCTTGTTGCGGGATGTGGAGAACGCTGACGAGCTGGTCGAGCGCCTTGTCGATTTTGCCTACGGCGGGTTAACCGACGACACAATTGCGATTGCCCGACTTCTCATCACCGAAGGGCATCGAGTGCCGCACCTGCTCGCAAAATGGGATGCGGGGAATATGCAGGGGCGCAGGGAGCGTCAAGCGCTTATTGATGGGTTCGTGGCGGCCGGAGTCGTAAAGTCCAGTCCATTGACCGAGAATTTCAACCTTGTGATGGCCCCCGTTGTCTATTCGGCCGTGGCTCAGATGGTAATGGGTAAGGAGAAGGCACAGAGCGAACTGCAAGCAATCAAAGAAACGCATCGCAAACTGTTGACTTTATTATTACGCCCTGGCGAATAGTTACTCTCCGCGTTGTCTCCTTCCCCGGTTTGTGCAGCTCGCTAGGGGCGGGCTGCCTGCTCCTTTCGCACTCGGAGTGGCCATACGATCTCTTTGTCTCTGGCCCCGAGTCTGTCGCCAATAGATGTGTTGATATTGTCGCTTCGGGTATTTACTGTCCGATCATTCGGTAGTAGATTAGATTGATAATGAACGATCGGTCATTAGTAATCTATCGTTATACAGTCAATATCGTCCTCGAGCATCAGACTCTGGGGCTGACCGTATCGACCACAAACCCATGGCGCACGACACAAATCTTAAGCCGGAATAGTCGTTGCTGCGGGGTTGTCATAAAGCATAAAGAAAGGTGTCGGCATTGAACCGCCACTTTTTCTTAGCAAGAGCAACGTAGTCAATGTTTGCTTTACTTAAGGAGCCACTATGGCGTCTCTAACGATTTTTCGTCTTGTCTGTATCATGGCAATCACCGCTGCTTCATTCCACGCGCAGGCTGAAATCTTCGCTTCATCCGCATCCTCCGCCTCAAGTGCCGGCTCGGCATCCAGTGGGAGCGTATCGGATTCGTTAAGTGGATCGAGCGACAGCTCAAAGGATGATGAAAAGACGGCGGGCGGCAACTACCGCATCATTGATGTCGCTGACGCGCCTGACCGCACCGGATTTCGCCGTGTCACCATGCAAGGCAATAATGCTCAGCGGCATCTCGTGCTAGATCTGCCCCAGGCGGTTCTCGACACGCAAGACCTGGAGGCCGGCGACATCGTACTTGCGCAGCAGAGGGTCTATGGTCTCGAATTCGCTCGTGGCGATACGCAGGAAGCTTTTTACCTGGTACTTGCTGACAACTGGCATGACGATCTCGCCGCGCGCGCCGTTACCCAGTGATGAGGAAGCGCTGCCAGGTAGCTTGGATTCTAACCGTGCTCATGCTCGCCACCGGGTGCGCGAAACGTCCTGTCACATCGTCTCCCCAGACTTCAGTGGGGTCAGACTTTTGTGATCGTACACAGCAGTTTTCCGCGGTTCAGCAGGATCGCTTGCTGCGATTCGCTGCGGTCGTGAACGAAGAACTCGCCGCAACCGACGGGGATACGGTATTGATTAGTCGCTCCGGTCTTGACCTGTCACGCTTTAATATCCGCTATTCACATGCTGCTGTGGCGCTGCGTGGCGAGGATGGTCGCTGGACCGCTCGCCAGCTCTATTACGCCTGCGATGAAGGACGCCCACGAATCTATGATCAAGGGCTGGCTGGGTTCGTTATGGGAACCGAAAATGCATCTCTCGGTTATATCTCGATCATCAAGATCCCTCCGGTAGCCGCACGGAAGTTGCGTTCAGCGGCACTCGACAAGCGGCTGGCCTTACGGTTGCTGGCTGCGAACTACAGCGCCAACGCCTATGCCTTTGGCCTAGACTATCAGAATTGTAACCAATGGGTCATGGAGTTGCTTGCTGTGGCGTGGGGAAACCTTGCCGATGGTGCGGACTTACGCGGGCGAGCGCAAGATTGGCTTCGTAAGGCACCCTATACGCCTGA
The DNA here is from genome assembly GCF_040240345.1 of Brenneria sp. g21c3. NCBI lineage: Bacteria > Pseudomonadati > Pseudomonadota > Gammaproteobacteria > Enterobacterales > Pectobacteriaceae > Brenneria > Brenneria sp. g21c3. The sequence goes on from NZ_JBEIAB010000013.1 coordinate 111,419, forward strand.
CCCCATTGAGATCCCCTCGCGTTGGATGATGTTGGCATCGACTTTTGTGCCATTGGTACATCTGGACGATCACCCCAAGGAGGATCGTGAGGCCATGCGCCTGAAAATCAGTTTACCGCAAACTGTCGAAACCTTTATTCAGGAGAAAATTCCAGGCAGCGAACGCCTGGAGGTTTGCCTCGATGGCCAGCAAGTCGTCGTGAGCCACGGATGGTCTCCTATTGCGGCAGAATGTCAGCCGGGCGCAGGGGATCGTGTCGTCGCCTTGGTCGATTGACGGAAAACGGCGGACACCACATCAAACGGATAAACGTTATTGCTGGACTCAGTCGCGGTTTCACCATGACGCTTGATATCAATTCGTTTCTCTGGATATACGCTTGCGGTGGATAATATCCGGGAAATGTCGGCATGATATTTAACGCCTAAATAACTCATATGGACACAGACCCAATGCAAGCGTGGGCGTTCCTTTTCTCTGACAATGTAGTCACAAACCTATATTCGGCGTCAACGAGCCCTGATGAACATCCGTATTCTCTGGCCTCATTATCGCAATGGTCTGTTATAACCAGATTATTTGTCAGGTTCACAGAGAGTCGGTTCTACCTGTCATCACATCAGCTCTTTGACTTTACTTAAAAATTTATATCACGTCTGTACATAAATAGTTTGCTGATTGACCACTGCCCAGGCCATTCGGGCATTCTTGTTTGCCTGAGCGACAACGGTTTTGTTCACGCAACTTCGGGCTATTATCCCCCTGAGCCAGTGTTGCAGGCCGTTACAACGTTCATCGGGAAGGTTACCGATTCGGTACACCACTGAGCGAGCGCCATAGATAAGAAGACCACGCAGGTAAGCATCACCCTGTTTTGTTATGCCCAACAATTTAACTTTTCCACCACGGCTGTACTCCTTCGGGACCAGTCCCAAATAGCTGGCAAAATGCCGGCCGTTTTAAAAATCGGAACGGTCCCCCGGTGCAATCGTCAGTGCGAATGCGCTCAAGACACCAATGCCCGGTAAACTTTGTAAGCGGGTTGTATCCTCATTCAGTGACCCGATATGCTCAGGGCGTTTATCGAGTTCTTTTAATCACCGCTGATATTACCTGAGCTCCTGCAACAACTCATGAAATAACTGCCGGCTCATTGCCGTCAGTTCATTTTCTGCGTCTTCCCGATAATCGGGCAGGCATGATGCCACTTTGTGTGGCTCTTCCGGTATGGCGATACCGTATTCCAGCCCTGACCCTCGTATTTGATTGATGAGAGCAGTTCTGTTTTTCATCAGACGCTGGCGACCCCGGAGCAGGCATTACATATCCTGCTGCTCCAGACTTTTTCCCGGTACATAGCGCATCCCTGGACGGCTATCAGCTTCAACGATGGCAATGGCATCATTCTTATCGTTTTTATTCCCCATTCTGAACGAGACAACATACCGGGGGCTGATTTGTTTAACATCATGTCCGTATTTTCTGAACTGACGAGCCCGGTAATTTGCACTACCGCAGGCTTCCATGACTATCCCTGACGGTGGTTGTTGAACAATGAAAGCCATCAGTTTTTCACTGGGTTACCATTTTGTTGGCTTTTATCTGTCCTTGCAAAGTGGCAATGTGTAATTGAAAAACTCGCTTTGCCAGATCAATTCCGATAATTTTTTCCATTGGACACCTCTTCCATTTTGCTGTTGGCACACACTGACAGCATGACTCATTGAAGCCGATTGTGGGGAGGTGTCCATTTCATTATCGCACATTGTGATATCTTCCCATTAAACAGGACCAGGCTAAACTGGAGTTTTCTGCCCTTCTTTTCCTTAAAAAAGAGGCAATCCGGCCATGAAAAAGATCCGCTGTACTGAAGAGCAAATTGCTTTTGCCCTGAAGCAGGCTGAAACGGGCACTCGTGTGGGTGAAGTGTGCCGAAAAATGGGTATCTCTGAAGCCACTTTTTATAATTGGAAAAAGAAATTTAGCGGAATGGGCGTAACGGAGCTGCGTCGCCTGCGTCAGCTTGAAGATGAAAATCAACGTCTAAAACGGCTGGTTGCCGACCTCAGTCTCGATAAGGAAATGCTGCAAGAGGTGCTGAAAAAAAAGTTTTAAGGCCTGCTCAAAAGCGCGAAATAGTCGTATTTTTACAAGACGCATATCGAGTAGGCGGTCCTGTCGTCTGGCGATGCTAAGTCGCACGGTTTATAACTATCATTCGTGTCGTGACGATCGCGCGGTAACGATGCGCATCCGAGAAATAGCGGAAACCCGTATCCGTTATGGCTGCCAGCGCATACATATCCAGCTGAGGCGCGAAGGCTGGGTCATTAATCATAAAAAAACGCATCGTATTTATTGCCAGGAAGGACTGAATCTACGGCGTAATCGCCCCCGTCGCCATGTGAGTGCGGCACACCGGGTTGAACGGCCGTTGCTGTCAAATCCGGATCAATGCGGGAGCATGGATTTCGTTGCTGATAATCTGTTTAACGGGCGCCGGTTTCGGGCATTAACTGTGGTCGATAATTTTAGTCGGGAATGCCTGGCGATCCATGCCGGCCAGTCGCTCAAGGGCGAGGATGTGGTGGCGGTGATGGAGTGCCTGAGATTGATGCATAATCGTGTGCCGATAAGGATCCAGGCAGACAATGGCAGCGAATTTATCTCAAAAGCGCTGGATAGATGGGCGTATGAAAATAAGGTCACCATGCACTTCTCACGCCCCGGCACGCCGACGGATAATCCGTTTATCGAATCGTTTAATGGCAGCCTGAGGGATGAATGCCTAAATATCCACTGGTTCCTGTCGATGGAAGATGTGCAGGAAAAGCTCGATCGCTGGCGGGAAGAATATAACCATGACAGGACACATTCTTCATTAAATGATCTGACTCCGGCAGAATTTATCCGAAGTCACCAAAAAAGACAGATCCTCTAATTGATCCTGGGTCAGGATATGGGAGAGGTCAATTGATGCTCCACCTCTAATCGTGCGAGGCCCGTACTGGCGGGATGTTATGTCCTGCAAGTGTAGCGCTATTATGCGAAGCTATTTAGAGTGATTTAATTGTATTGATCCGATCAAGTAACGGCGGTTGCGCGTCTTTATCGATCAACACATCAATCACAGCGGGAACACCTTTCATGATCGCCGCACGCAGCGCGGTTTCCAACTCGTCCGCCTGTGCAACCCTGACGCCATCTGCGCCCAATGCGGTGGCGAACAACGAAAAATCAACTTGAGGAATAACACAGTCCAGCGGCGGGTTGCCTAACAAGCTCAATCCTTGTCGACACATGTTGTATTCACCGTCGTTCATTATCAGCCAAATAGCCGGTAATTGATAACGGACAGCCGTACTGATTTCATTATTCATCAGCATGGAACCATCACCGATAATACCGAGGGTCGTCTTTCCTGACGCACTCAGGCCAACGATCCCGCAAGCATAGTGGCCCATGGCACCCAGCGCGGTACAAATTCGATAGCGGTTCGGTTTTTGAAAATGTAAATATCGGTTTGCCCATACAAACGTATTTCCTGCTTCCGCAGCGATCAAGCAGTCATATTCTTCAATCGCTACCTTTTGAATAATCGCCATTACCTGCTGTGGATGAACGACTCCAACCTTAACCGATATCGGAGCGCATTGCTCAGGTTCCTGTCCTCTGCAGAACATCTGGGGATGATAATAATCGGCATTTTTTTTTACTTTATCGTATACCCCATGCAGGAAATGAGAAATTTCCGCCTCAATAATCACGGCGCTGGCGGGAAGGTTCTTATTAATATCCTCATTTCTCAGTCCAATATAATATATATTAGCATGGGTCATCTGATTTTGAATATATGAGGAACTGAGCTCCCCTAGTTTCGAACCCAATATAATAACTGTCTTCAATGATGAGTCGCTTAGCTTTTCCCTAAGTTTTTCGCCATTGGATCCTAACCCGGTGGTGCCAATGTAAAGCGCGTGATTTTCGGGGAATATGCCCTTCCCTCTTGGGGTCGACATTACTGGCGTATTCGTTACAACAGCAAGACGGGTTAATATTTCTGCGGAATGAAGGCAACCGAATCCATTCCATATAATGGCTCCACCTGTTGTAAGCGTATCCGCTATTTTTTGCTGTTGATTCTCAGCGCCATTGTCCTTTTTGTAAGAAATTAAAGTGTGAAGGATTCGCTTGCTATTTATTTTATTATTTTCTTTTAAAATTTCTTTTTGAATATTCGTCGGAATGAAAATGCCCAGAACATGACCATAAGATGTCGCAACATTATTGATGGCGGCTATTGCTTCCACTAATTTTTCTTGTCTGTCGACAAAGACAATGCTGTCAAAGAAACCACTGATGCCATCGCCTGCAAGGTCGTTGATATCTTGGCGGGTTGTTTGCTGCAATCCCCATTGACCATTGTGCTCCTCAATGGTGGTTGCAGAAATGAATATCACTTTAGCGCCATCCAACTTCGCCGCGCGCAATCCTGTCAAAGCATTGGTAATACCTGGTCCGGCCGTGGAAAATACGACAGAGGGAATATTGTTATATAAACTGTACTCAGAGGCGGAAAAAGCGGCTCCGCTTTCATGCCTGCAATGGATAACCTTGATGGATGAGTCCGATAGTGCTTCCCACAAAGGGACGATAAATCCGCCTGAAACGCCAAAAGCGGCGTCAACGCCTGCTTTTTTTACATTATCGACCAGTGTTTGTATGACCGTCAGCGGTTGTCCTTCGTTCATAAATCCCACCTATAAAAATATAAAGGTTTACCATCCTTTTATATGGCAGAGTTAAATGATTGACAATCAGAATACACTATTTTGATAAAATCGCCGCATGGATATAGATACATTGCTGGCTTCCCCCCCCCCCGATGAACTGCGCTCTCTGGCGTTAAAATTACTAGCAGGCCTTGAGCAAAAGACGCAGCGAAACCAGGAACAGGCAGACTACATTCAGCAGTTGGAAGAGGCACTAAAAAACGCCCGTCAGTGGCTCTTCGGTCGAAAAAGTGAAGCCTTTTAGGGAGAACAGCGCAGCCTGTTCGAAGAAATATCGAGGCTAATATCTCCGATAGGGACTTTTTATCTTAAAATATAACCCAACAATTACTTACAATTCAGTAAAATAATCCACCACACAAATCATTGATACGTTATATCTCTAAAAATCTCTCTCATTTCTATATTTAGTTGTTTACTGCCCCACAATCTGAATCCGATTAAATTTTCCTATCTAATTCATCAGACTGGGGAACAAAAATGCCATTCCGTTGTTTTTTAACGCTATTGATCACGCTTGCTACACAATCTACCGCCGCACAGGCCATCATTTACACTACGGGAAAGTGGCCGGTGATCAGCCCCCAACCCGACACAGTAGTGCAAATACTGGAAGATGTACAAAATCGGGAGCAGACGCTGTTCCCCAATCTGTACACCAGCCCGGAACAGGCTGAACGGCAGGCGCTGCTGCGGATGCAACAGCCAGACTGGCAGGAGCAGGAAGCACAGTTAACTAGCGCTTATCAGGCACTGATGGATGCATGGTCTCTGGGCATCGCCAAAGTTCCGGCAGTGGTGTTTGAAGATAAATACGTTGTCTACGGCACGACGGATATCGGGATTGCGCGGCAAAAGCTGGAAGCCTGGCGGGAGCGGCAACCATGAAATTACGCCGTTCCCTCTCATACGCCCTGCTTGCCGTGACGCTGCCCGCCGCCGCCATCACCACGCCGCAGATTATCGCTTCCTCACTGTCGCCGGACTGCCTGCAATATCGGGTAGTGGGACTTTGCTATTGGCTATTATGCACGCCCTGGGGCTGTAGCGTAAAAGTCTCTATCAAGGTCAAACACAATCTGCCCGAGCTGGTGGTGTCGGCTTACACCACACCCGGCGATAACCCGTGGCGGGAGATGGCCTTTATGGGGACTGCGGTCACTGGTGCCGAAGGCGGCGGCGACACCAACCCGCGTCCGGAAAACATCAAAACCAAAATTCGTTTCAAAAACGCCGACGCCATCGGCCACCCCGGCGGCGAGGTCTTCAGTCGTTTTCTGGGCGCATTCGGTTACAGTTGCAGCAGCGATGTCGTTCCCTTCCAGCCCTACTTTCTCAGTACCCTCGATACGCTGGCCTGGCGCGGCGCCGTGCCGGAAATGCTTTATCCCGAAGCGTTAACTCCCGGTCTGCGTGAAGTGGGACAGACCGGCGATTTATGGGGCAACGTCTACCCCCGCGCCGGCGCGTTGGGACAAACCCACGATCACAAAGCCGCGGCGGTCATGGCGCAACGCGCAGCGGATATCGTCACCCGTACCGGCCAGTTGCACGTCTATCTGCCGCTGACCGCCTCATCCCGTCCCGGTTACTGGCCGCCGTCCCCGGTGCAGGAAAACCGCTCCAACAATCACGGCTGGCAGATGCTCGTTCCCCAAACAAGCAACCAGTGCATCACCTTTCCCGACCGCAGCATCAACGACACCTACGCCGACAGGCTTGCCATTGATGGCAACTACTCCTGGACGCTCTGGCGTCCTTATTCCTGCTGCAAACGTCGCGGTCAGATATTTCTCGGCAGTACCGGAGGAGAATCCAATGAAACTGAAGTTCGCTCTGATCCCCCTATTGTCCTGCTTCCTCGGTGACATCGTGCTGGCAGCTGACGACAGCTATAGTCTGGAACAACGTGGCGCTATTGCGGACAGCCTTTATTACCAGATCGGCGGCGGGTCAGTGATCACTCCCGCCCTGACGCGCCGCAACACGCAGCTACTGAATATGCAACTGGGCTGGAATGCCGATCTGATGTGCGGAAATTTTGATATCAGCACTACGGTCAAAAACCAGCTTAACGGCGTCACAAGCGGGTTTCAGGATCTGATGGGGCAGGTTATCCAGAATGCCACAGGGGCCGTGGCCAGTCTGCCTGCGATGATCATCCAGCGAGCGAACCCTCAGCTTTATGATTTGCTTACCAACGGCATCCTACAGGGGCGGCTCGACTTTGATAAATCTATGCTCAGTTGCCGCAGGATGGCGGAGAAAATGACCGACTTTGCTTCCGGCTCGACATGGACGCAAAGTGCAAAAGCCGAAAATTACCAGACCGTCGCCGCCAGTGAAACCGATGCGGTACGCGCGGAGCAGCAGGCCAGTCGGGAAGCGGCTAAAAAAGGAAAAACCTGGGTGGGCGGGCAAAAACGCGGCGGCGATGGTCAGCGCCCCATCAACCTTATCGGCGATACCGTCAAAGCGGGCTATAACCTCCTGAACCAGCGGGACGTGACGGATACCAGCAGCGTCTCAGGCTCCTGGTGTAAAGGCGAGCTTTGCCAGGTCTGGAAAAAACCGGAAGAGGTCGCCGCATGGACAACGCGCGTTGTGGGTGAACAGACGATTAATGTCGCTCCCGATAATGATGCCGCCAGCAGCAGCAGCGAGAATAAAACCGGCGCGCAGGCGGGCGTGGGGCTTTCCCCGCTGATAGAAGAAGAGCAGGAGAAAATCGCGCAGGTACTGGCCGAACTGGTTAACGGTTCGCTTCGGCCCACGCACGAGAATCTGTCCAAAGTCAGCGGCGGCAAGCTGTTGCTCACGCGCGGCGTGATAGAGGCATTGAAAGACGATCCCGACGCCCTGGTGCTGGCACAGCGCTTATCGGGAGAAATGGCGCTCGCCAGAGTCATGGAACAGGCGCTGATGGCCCGCCGCACCCTGCTGGCCGGAATGCGCGAGCCCAATATCGCCAGTGAAAAAGAAGCGCAGTCACAACTGGGGCAGACCGCCCTGCAACTCGATCAGGAACTGAACCAGTTACGCCTCGAAATGGAGATGCGCCGTGCGCTGGCGGATAACGCCAGCAGCGTCATTCTGGAACGTCAGTCCTATCGCAATCTGACGCAGGGCCGGACTATTGATACGCATGATGACATGGATAATCGCATCAACAAACTGAATACCCCGGAACAGGAGAGCCACTGATGACATTCTCCCGAACCGGTAAAATACTGCTGTATGCTGTGGCGCTGATACTGGTTGCCGCGCTGACGACCTGGCTGGGAATACAGCTAACCGGCAGTGAATCTGACTGGCGCCATTGGCTGTATCAGGCACGCTTCGGCCTGCTTTGCTGGCGTCTGGCGTTGTACCTCTGTCTGGCTGGCTCCTGGCTGTCGCTACGCAAAACGCTTCTACAACGTTATCCCGCCTGTCAGCGCCTGTCGCTGCGTACCGCCTTCCTGTTTTTTCTGCTGGTCGCTGCCGCAGAATACAGCAATCTGGCATACCTCCGGGGAGGTGGCGCATGACGGCCAATACCTATCTGGAATACTTCCTCACGCTGCTGGGCTGGCTCGCCAATAATGGCATCTGGTCGGTCATCACCGCGACCGGCCTGTTCGCCTTCCCGCTGCTGGCGAAGCTCATTGAAATCTGGCTAAAAGCCCGCAGTCAGGGGGCTGACGAGGGAAATCAGGGAGGACTGGCGTTAGCCTGGATGGAGCACACGGTCTACACCGCGCTGGTGGTCATTATGTTTGCCTGCGTCCCTCTGCTGGATGTCGATCTGTCCACTATCCGCTATGATGCCTCTCGTATCTCGCAGTGTGGCCGCACCGTCGTGCAACCCTCTGATTCGGGTTACGCCTCGCTGACTAACGAACTGGGCGGCAAAACCGCGGCGGTTCCGGTATGGTGGTATTTTATTCATGCCGTATCCAAAGGCGTCACTAACGCCGCGGTCTCCACACTCCCCTGCTCTCCCGACCTGCGACAGATCCGCTTCGAGGTACAGCATACCCGCATCAGCGATCCAACGCTGGCGCAGGAGCTCCAGGATTTTGTGGAAGAGTGTTATGCACCTTCCCGCGCCCGCCTGAAAAGACAAGAAGCCGGTCTAGCGCTGGATATCAGCGATGACGTGGCCTGGCTCGGCTCTTCTCACTTCCTGACGACGCCCGGCTACTACGATACCGATCACGCACGTTCGCCGCGAAGCCAATGGCCGTATGACGGCACCCGGGACGCCGGATTATTTGATGCAGGCACTGGCGGCTATCCCACCTGCAAGCAGTGGTGGCAGGACGGTAGCATCGGCCTGAAAGATCGCCTGCTGGCGCTGGTTCGGCCTACCGTCTGGCAGCAGATCAAAGCGCTGGGGCAACCGAAAAGCGTTTACGAAGCGTCCGTACTGCGTTCTCTGGTCAGTCAGCGAAACATGCAGGCATCACAAAGCGGCTCTGTTTATGGCGGGTATGGCGGCAATGCCGGCATGATCTCGACAACACAGGCGCTGACGAGACTAAGCAGTCTGACGGGCACAGCCGTGTCCAGTCTGGCGATGTTTCCGGCATTCGACAGCCTGCGCCAGGCGCTGCCGATGGTACAAGCCATTCTACAGATGGCGCTGGTGATCTGCCTTCCCATAGTCATTCTGTTCTCCGCCTATGCGCTGAAAACGGTGATTACGCTGACGGCGGTGCAGTTCGCCCTGTTCTTCGTCTCCTTCTGGTGGGAGCTTGCCCGCTGGCTCGATAGCTGGCTGCTGATTGCGCTATACGACAGCAGTACTCACAGCAGCGTTTCGCTGACTACCCTGAATTACGGATTCCAGAACAGCAGCGACGATATCATCGTCAATATCGTGATGGGCACCATGTTTCTAGTGCTGCCGGCTTTCTGGATGGGGGCGCTGGGATGGGCGGGCATCAAAGTAGGAGGAACGCTGGAAAATGCGGCTTCAACAAGCACCAAAGACACAAAAACAGCAGGAGGTTCAGGAAGCAATACGTTGCTATCAGTAACGCAGAAAAGAAAGTAATTCAGTCATCTATACGACTACATATCGTCCCTTCATAATAATAACCAGGCCCTTCGGGGCCATCAGCATGATAACCGCTTATATTTTCATCGCCGGACAGCTCAGGTACAAGCGCCAACAAATCCCCGATCAATTCGCCGACCAGCACAGCCTGATCCTGCGACTCCGGCGCAAGCGATTGAGCATGGATTTGTTGCATTTGATACATGGCTTCCCGGCATTTATCTTCATTAGTCCATTCGTTATCCGGTGCGCTTTGCAGCCAGTTTTTGAGGCTGTTTTTCATGATCACATTCCGTTACCCGTATCCACCATAGTGTGCTCAAACCTTACCTCACTGAACAAAAAACGCACAGTTATTTCTCACTTTTTAGTATTCAGTTATTCATATCTCCACACAGTCCCGTAATCCATTATTTCCCGGCAAGTCGCTGCTGTTGCAGCCCCCGGTGAACATCGTTCACACCTCCGAATGCTCATACACCTGAAAACGAGCGACGCCTTACGCGCTGGTGCATCTTCTCCACATTATTCATGATACCGGAGACCCCTATGTCTGAACTCACTCAATACTCTGCCTTTTCTCCCACAGATAAGGTGCTGATTGCCCGCGCCATCAGGGCTATCGAAAAACAATTTACCGGTGCATCTGAGAATACGCCGGTTTTTACCGATAACCAGATGGCGGTTGATTATCTGCGTTTACAACTCTGCGACCATGACAGGGAACATTTTATGGTGCTGTTTCTTAACACCCAGAACAGGCTGATTGCCGCAGAGAAAGTCTTCAGCGGCAGTCTGGCGTCTGTAGAGGTCCATCCGCGGATTATTGCCCGCAAGGCGCTCATACATAATGCCCGAAGCCTGATTCTGGCGCATAATCACCCTTCGGGTAATGCCTCTCCCAGCCTGGCGGACAGGAATCTCACCCGGAATATGGTGCAATGTCTTTCCCTCTTCGACATTAATATTCTGGACCATATTATTATCACGCCCGGCGATGCGTATTATGCCTTTTCCCAACACGGTGAAATATAATCTGAAAGCACCCTTCAGTGGAGGGTGCTTTTTAATTATGCATTCATGAAAAATGGAGTTCATTATTATCTTTGACGGACTAAAAAGGAAAAGGGCCAACGGCAAGGGATAAAGGTTTTTAAGGGTAACAGGCGTTACCGAAAGGGCCAGAGGCAAAAGGCTATTTTCCTAAACAGGAAATCCTGTTTTTATGCATTCAGTCTTTAATAAAACATGCTGGATCTGTTTTTAATTAATTACCGACTAGTTAGCTATTTTCCTTCACAGTTTATCCTGCATTCATTCTTTTGGCTTTTCAGTATTTCATGAATTCAGGAGATCTTATGATCATCAGCTTTATCAGCCAGAAAGGTGGCGTCAGTCGTTCAACGCTCGCCCGCGCCACTGCCGTTGAACTCATTCACTCAGGCAAAAAAGTACATCTCGCCGATCTGGACAGCCGACAGCAAACGTCCGCCAAATGGGCCGAGCGCCGCGATAACGCCGGTATTTCTCCCGCGGTGGAAACCGGCGTCTATCGCCGTCACGACGTGGCGCTAAAAGTCGCAAACAGTTATCAGTGCCTTATCATCGATACCCGTCCGTTTGTCGATATCTCTTCTCTCGATATCGCCCGTCAGTCAAACCTCGTCGTGATCGCCACCGGCACCTCGCTGGATGATCTGGAACCCTCACTGCTGTTGGGCCATGAACTGGTGCATAGAGGTATTCCACACAACCGGTTGTTCTATGTGGTCAGCAAAGCGCCCAGCCAGGCCGAAGGCCGTTCCGCCTGTCAGACCATCACCGCCTGGCAGTTTGCCTGCGCGCACACGTTCCTCACGTTTAAACCGGGTTACAGCATTGCACTGGATGCGGGACTGTCCATCACGGAAACGCCGTGGAAAACGTTGAACCGACGCGCAAAAAACGTGATCCACGAAATTTGCGGTCGTGCAGCCCGTCCCCAGCCTTGATTTCTTCCTGCCTGAAAACAGGAAAGAAGAAAAATCGGCATTCATGATTTCAGGCTCTTTCGGCATTCAGGACTTCTGATATGGCAAAAAAATCCGTACTCAAGTTGACGCCCCTTGCACCCCGTCCACTGGAGGTAACGAGCACCGAGCACCAGACCGACAATACAAAACCCATTCAGATCCGCATCGATCCCCTGATGCACCGGGAAATCAAGGCGTTTGCCGCCGAGCAGGGAAAAACCATCACGGCATTTTTACTGGAGTGCTACCAGTTTTACCGCCAGATGAACAAATAACATCATGACAGGTCACCATCATGAAAACCGGCATTCATGCAAAACTGAAATGGCTCACCAGCAAAAAGTCAATACCCGAACCGGCAACAGCCCCTGTCTATCAGGAAATCACTACCGGCTGGCTATATCCGCAGAAAGCAGAAGCGCTGCTCGTCACCCCATTGCGCCGACAACTGATGAAAATCATCTGGCAGAGAACATCGTTACCCGTCGCATTATTCAAGGAACTGTATCAACGCCCGATTGCACGTTTTTCCGAACTGGTACAACAGTTCCCGGCCTCCGAATATCATCATCACTCGCATCCGGGAGGGTTGCTGGATCACACGCTGGAGGTCATGGCATTTGCGGCAAAGCTGCGCCAGCGCCATCTCCTTCCCGTTGGCGCGGCGCCGGAAGATCAGGCCCGAGAAGCCGAAGCCTGGACAGCGGGGATACTTTATGCCGCTCTGCTGCATGATATCGGAAAAATAGTAACGGATATTGAAGTCATGACCGACGATAACCAGCGCTGGTTGCCGTGGATGGGGCCGCTGGCGCAACCCTATCGCCTGAGATACCAAAAAAACCGCGATCACCGGCTCCACCCGGCGATCGGAAGCCTGCTGGCCCTACAGATCCTGCCGGTTTCGGCGCTCAACTGGCTGGCGCAGTACCGGGAACTCAACGAATCCTTCCTGTATTGTATCAGCGGCCATTATGACAACGCGGGTGTACTGGGTGAACTGGTACAGGAAGCGGATCGCGCATCAGTGGCACAGTTTATGGGGGGCAATGCCAGCCAGACGCTGACCCGCCCGGCATCCTCGCTGCCGGAACAACTCCTCTCTGCCCTGCGGGAACTGGTGAGAGCGGAATTCAAGCTAAGTAACCCAAGTTCAGGCTCCGATGGCTGGCTAACGGACGACGCGCTTTGGCTGATCAGCAAAACCACCGCCGACAGAGCGCGGGCGTGGTTGTTGCAACAGGGCGTAACCAGCGTACCTGAAAGCAATGTCCGGCTATTTGATGAAATGCAGGCGCATGGGCTGATTGTTCCCACGCAGGACGGTAAGGCGGTCTGGTCATGCACCGTCACCGCTGACAGCGGCTGGACGCCGGGCCGCCCACTAACATTGTTGCGCCTAGCGCCATCACGGATCTGGCCGAACTCAGAAGATCGACCCACGCCGTTTTCCGGAAAAGTGATACCAGGTAGTACGGCGACGACCATAGCCACTGAAAGAGGAAAAGCTGACAGCCAAACCGCTCCCGACATTACTGCACCTGAAAACGAACTCAGTGAGTTGGCTTTTTCTCTGTTTGCACCACCGGAACAGGAAATCGATAAACACATCCTGCCCGCATCGACAGATATAGTTGATGAATTACCGAAAGTTCAGCCCGGACAGGTAGAAGCAGAGACAGGCGGCAGGGAAAACGTCAGTCGGCAACCAGAGACGCCACGTCCCGTTGCCGTACCCGAAACCGCTCAGGTTACGGATACCGGTTTTATCGACTGGCTCAGGGAAGGCATACGAACCTATAAAATTGCGGTAAACGACACGCTGGCAAGGATCCATATGGTCGAAGGCAAAGCGTTTCTGGTCTCACCGGAAATCTTTAAGCTGTACGTCAAAACCACTACCGGCGCAACCGGCGATGAATGGAAACAGGTGCAGAAAGCATTCCAGAAACTGAAACTCCACCAGCGCGGCAACGATGGCATCAACATTTTCGTTTGCGAAGTGAAAGGTCCGCGTAAAACGCGTCGGGTGAAGGGGTATCTGCTAAACAGGCCGGAAGATATATTTGATGAAGCTGTGCCAGAGGATAATCCTTATTTGTCGGTTGTTACGGACATTCAAAGCGGTAGATGACTTTAACCATATAGCGCTATTATCAGACAGTCGGGTATGGTTAAGGGACATAAAGGAATACATACGACCCGCCCAGAGCGTTCCCCACGATATACCTTACGCGGAGATTAAACTGCGAATTTATTTTACTTACCCATGTTAATCCAGAAGTATAATTTACCTTCATGCTAAAAATTAGAGTTATTGACTTATTTTTAAAGCACTGGTTATTTGTACATTGAAAAGGAAAAAAACAGACACATTTATAAGCTATCTTTCCGAGAGGGAGTTAGCGATGTCTGACGTAAGTGCAGTGAATAATTACAACGTTCGGATACTTAGTCTGAATGGTGGTGGGGCTAGGGGGATGTTTACTATCAGTGTCCTTGCAGAGATTGAGAGGATACTTGCCAGTAAACACCCTAGCCAAGACATCAAAATTGGTGACTATTTTGATCTCATTACTGGAACATCAATAGGCGGTATATTGGCTCTCGGGCTTGCTACAGGCAAGAGTGCTCGCGATCTGGAACGAGCCTTCTTCGTTAAAGCGAATGACATTTTTCCAACCAGATGGTGGCTGACCAACCTGGTTAAGTCACTTGTTGCTCCTATTTACAGTAGCTTGCCCCTCCGGGAAACCGTTGAAGAAATGATAGGAGCTGAAACCACCTTTAATGACCTGACCCGGCGAGTGATGGTTCCGGCAGTAAACCTTTCAACAGGAAAGCCGCAGTTTTTCAAGACACCACATAACCCTGATTTCACCCGCGACGGGCCGCTAAAATTGATTGATGCCGCGCTCGCAACCTCCGCCGCACCAACGTACTTTGCCCCGCACTATTGCAAAGATCTCCGCGCGTATTTTGCTGATGGGGGTTTGGTTGCTAACAACCCTAGTTACATAGGACTTCTGGAAGTGTTCAGGGATATGAAGTCTGACTTTAATGTAGCCCACAAAGACATACACATACTCAATATCGGTACTGTCGGTGAAGAATACTCACTTAGTCCAAGGCTTCTGAGCAAAAAATGGTGGAGTGGATACTGCCACCTGTGGGGAGTGGGTAAACGACTGGTGCTTACAACCATGACGGCTAACCAGCATCTTCATAAAAATATGCTCCTGCGTGAGCTTACTCTCCATGACGCGTTCGATAACTATATCTACTTGGATGAAGTTATCCCCAATGAAGCAGCCAGTGATATCACTCTGGATAATGCCACGAAGAGTTCCCTGGAAAATCTAAGCGCAAGGGGAACACAACTCGCTAATGTGCAGTTCGCTCAGAATCAGAAGCTTAAGAACTTTTTCACTACACCTGCAAAACCCTTTAGGCGCACAATCGCGCAGGAGATACTCTGATGCGTTGGGATTTTAACAATTACTACAGCCACAATGTGGATGGCTTAATCAGTAAACTCAAACTGGGAAAGACTGAATCCGATAAACTGAAAGCGCTTCGCCAGAAAGTCCGTGAGAGAACGAGAGATGTATTTAAGGAAGCCCGGGAAGTCGCTACTGACGTCAGAAGGCAAACATTGACACTTGAGAGCGTCAGGTTAAAACTGGAGCAAACGAATGTTCGCTACCTCTCGCCCTCAGACCGTGCTGATCTTGCACGGCTCATTTTTGAAATGGAAGATGAAGCACGAGATGATTTCATCAAATTTCAGCCTCGTTTCTGGACTCAGGGAAGCTTTCAGTACGATACGTTAAACAGGCCTTTTCATCCGGGGCAGGAAATGGATATAGATGATGGTACCTATATGCCCATGACCGTATTTGAATCCGAACCTAGCATTGGCCACACTCTGCTACTTCTACTCGTAGATACTTCACTGAAATCGTTAGAAGCTGAAAACGATGGATGGAGATTTGAAGAAAAGAATACATGTGGCCGCATTAAAATTCCTCATGAGAAAACACACATTGATGTGCCTATGTATGCGATCCCGAAAGAGCAATTTCAGACCAAACAAACCGCAGCAGATTCTGCACACGTCATAAAGGCAAATTCGATGTTTGAGTCTGTAGCTATGAATAGGGATTTGCGCGAGGCATATGTCGTTGAGTCCGACAAAGTCAATTTAGCACTACGTGATGGGGTAAAAAGGTGGTCGATAAGCGACCCAAAAATTGTTGAAGACTGGTTTAACGACAGTTGCAAGCGCATCGGAGGGCACCTTCGTTCAATTTGCCGCTTTATGAAAGCCTGGAGAGATGCTCAATGGGAAGTTGGAGGCCCTTCATCAATCAGTCTGATGACTGCCGTGGTAAACATCCTCGACAGAGAGGATCATAATGGTTCCGACCTCACCGAGACGATGAAACTCGTTGCCAGACTACTGCCTGATGAATTCTGTAGTGGTCTGGAAAGTCCCGACGATACTGATGACAAGTTACTGTTCCCGGCTGAATGCGATCATAATGTACACCAGAGAACCATCGTTGAAACTATGAGAAGCTTACAGGGTATTTTACTTGATGCTGAGAGCTCAGGCAGCAGAGAAGATGCGCTACATAAAATGAATGAAGCATTTGGGAAACGAGTAACTAATGCTTCGTTAATCACATCAATTGCTGCGGCTCCGGCATTTCACAATTTGCCATCTAAAGAGCCTGCACCCGTGAAAATCAACAAAACGATGGTAAGTGGCTGATGGAGGAAGGGCTACTTCATAAAGTGATGACAGGTTGCGGGTATCGCTATACACGTGCTCGCAATCTGCCTGAGAAGGCTATTCTGCACAGCCAGGATCGTCGGAAAGGCTTTTATACGAAAGAATACGAGACTATCGCAGGTAACTTTAATATTGCTCTTGTGATCCACTCTGACCCATTTACTGAACTACCGATAGCTTGCATTTTTGAACTCCCTGAGCAATTCAGAGACCGTCTTATGCCCCATGTCAGTCTTGAAGGGATCCTATGTTATGTAGAACAAATGGAGGCGGACTGGGATTCCAACGACCTAGAAGGAACATATAGAGAAGTTGATACACAGATACACAGAACTCTAGTTAACTCGGTATTAGCAGCTATAGAAGGGCAGAATGATAAGAGAGAACTGGAAGGCGAATTTACCACATACTGGCGACCCAGTGAGAGCCTGTTTATTCTGTCAAACGCAAGCCGGGAGACAAAACTTAAAACTCGTTTGTCGAAATCATTAACGCCTGATGGTACCCCCAGACTGGAGTATATAACGGTTGAGGAATCGTCACCGGAGGACTCGGAAAGTGTTATTACAAAATGGCTTAAGCAAAGGTATCTCCACCTGAGCTCGTTAAAAGAATACCTTATCAATACGCACTACATTTCTGTAAACCCCTGCCGCCTTGCCGGGATGAAATGGCCACCGGCTTCATTTCGGGACTTATTGGATTGGCTTGAAAAGGCGGATCGCAATGCCAGAGATAGAGTCATTGAACACATCAAAGCGGAAGGCAAGAAAAGGTACATTTTTCTCTTTGATATTTTCAACCAGGATATCTTTGCTATTTATGTTGAGTTCAACACAAAGTCTATTGATTTCAGGAGACATAAGAGATCAGCCAAAAACTCAACCGCCAAATTAGCTACAATGTTGGGTGGCAAAAGCGTTTGTACAGCGTATCAAAGACTGGAGGTTATTCGTGCGGATATTGCGACATTACTTAGCCGAAATTCCCGGCGAGAAGGGGCAGCAAATCTATCAGAAAAGTGTATAGCTCTGGTCGGCTGTGGAACAATTGGTGGGTATCTTGCGGAATTATTACTCCGGAACGGGGCTGGATGCGGTAAAGGTTTCCTGCACCTCTATGATGATGATTTATATAAACCAAGTAATTTTGGTCGCCATCCCTTATCGTCACATGATTTTGGGTGGCCCAAATCCCTTTCACTTGCAACAAGACTCCAGGACTCCGTGCATTTACAGACGAAGGTTGTCGGATTTATAAAACAATTCACTATCAGTACTGATGTAATGCAGAAATACGACATTATTATTGATGCAACAGGCCGTCCTCCGGTATCCAAGCGTATGGCTGCGATAGTAAGAGAGATTCCCCCAGAGCAAAGACCAATAGTTATTCATGCATTTAATGATGGTAACGGACGAGCATCAAAAGTTTTAATCGATGACGGTCGAAGCTGCTATGTGTGTATGGTTTCTAATCCCGCAAAATACCGCAACGAGATCGATTCACGATTTTACAATCTCGATATATCAAGTGAAAAAAGCAAAAGCTGTGGTAGCACTTACACACCTTATGATGCGGCGGTGAGTAGTATAACTGCATCTTTAGCTCAACTGGCGGTGTTGAGTATTCTCGAACCCGAGCTGAAGTGGACTTATAGTGAACATATGCTTGAGGGTGGACGTTCGCTCAAACCTCAATTTTTGCCACGCCAGCCTAACTGCCCTATATGTAATGAACATAAATGAATTGGTATTCATCGATGATTTTAACAATCATGTCGTTATCATGAGTGAGGTCGTGCAACGGCTCAATTCATATCGTCAAATGCATTATGCTAGTACCGAGGCTGGAGGGACCCTGATAGGAGAACGCCGGGGGCAACACATTGTCATCACTAACATTTCGGAGCCCGGTTCTGGTGATATCAGGTCACGTAATCAGGTAGATAGAAAAGGTGTTCACCATCAGCAAAAAATTGACGAATTATTTCAACAATCAGACGGCTTCCTTGTTTATTTGGGCGAATGGCATACACATCCCGAAGATTTTCCGCAACCATCGTATACAGACATAAAATCTTGGCTGACCGGGCTAAAAGTAACTGAACCAATGGTCATGCTTATTGTGGGCAGAAAAAGAGTATGGGGAGGTAAAAAATATTGTAATGACATAAAAATTTTAAAAGAGAAAATAAGTAATAGCCAGGATTAATGGCCCATATGTATTAGCTATATTAGCTCATAGCTGCTCTGAGATATTAGCCGCCATTAACTACTGGATATTTTGTGGATACTGTCCTGTCAGATATTTCAAGTTCGGAACGGCGGCGCTGACCTGTCAACGCTGTACGGTTATCCGTCTGATATCCGCAAGGCGATTTACACCACCAACGCTATTGAGTCGCTGAATAGCGTAATCCGGCATGCGATTAAAAAACGTAAGGTGTTCCCATCAGACGACTCGGTAAAGAAGGTGATATGGCTGGCGATAGAGACGGCGTCAAAGAAATGGACAATGCCGCTGAGGGACTGGCGGTTGGCCATGAGCCGCTTTATTATCGAGTTCGGTGATCGTGCGAGCGATCACCTTTAAATGAGATGGCGATTAAACAGAATCGTGGACAGGCTCCAAAAATGAAAAAGACGATCCGTTTTCCACAGCGGATCGCCCTCACTGGATAAATTCTGCTACAGCATTACTGCGCGTGCCGATTCATTAACTTTTCGCCCCCACCACTCCATAACCTCAACACGCTGCGAGAGATATGTGGAGCGGTTATAAGCGGCCCGCGTCTGATTGGTATCGACATGCGCCAACACAGCTTCAATCACATCCGGTGAAAATCCGGCTTCATTCATGGCCGTACTGCCCAAGGCCCGAAAACCGTGCGATACCAGTTCTCCCCCCAGTCCCATGCGATGTAAAGCCTTATTGACCGTTTCACTGTTCATCGGCTTGCTACGCTTCCCTCTGCCGGGAAAAACGAATGCCGAGTGCCCGCTAAACGGTTTAAGCCGCTCTAGTAGCACCATCGCTTGCGGTGACAGCGGTACTTGATGTTCACGGCGCTTCTTCATACGCTCTGGCGGAATGGTCCAGAGTTTTTTTTCCATGTCGATTTCACGCCACATAGCCCCGGCCGCCTCGCCGGGACGAACCAATGTCAAAAGTTGCCATTTCAGCAGATAGCGCGTCATCAGGCCCAGATTGGTCGTTTCAATGCGCTGCATTAGTTCCGGCAAACGTTCGGGACGAATGGTTGCCATATGCTGTTTCTTCGGCTTCTCAAACACCTTACCAATCGTGGATGCCGGGTTGGCATCAAGAAGCCCGGAATTGACCGCGAATACCATGATTTCATTGATACGCTGCGTCAGACGGCGCAGGGTTTCCAGCGCACCACGTACCCGTACCGGTTCAAGCGCGGCGATCAGGGTGTGCGCTTTCAAGTCAGCCACGGCTATCTGTCCAATTACCGGAAAAACGTCCCGCTCCAGTGAACGCCAGATATCGCCGGCATGAATCTCGGAAATACCGCTGGTTTTTTTAATGGCAAACCACCTCGTTGCCACATTAACGAACAGCCTGTCTTTGGCTCTTTTTTCCTGCTCAGCCTCGTCCTGTTCCTGTTTTTTGGGGTCGATACCTTTGATCAAAAGCGAGATATATTCATCATGAAGGGTACGCGCGGCCGCCAGCGTCATGGAGGGATAATGGCCCAGCGTGATATTGGTACGCGTTGAGGAATTTGGTCGCTGGTAACGAAAACGCCAGATTTTCTTACCGGTAGTCCTGATGGAAAGTGTCAGGCCATGACCATCAGGCAGTTCATAATCTTTAGCGGCGGGTTTTGCTTTTTGTACTGTGACAGCAGAAAGCAGGCGGTGTGTTGCGGTCATCATTCACTCCTTAGTTGTCGTTAAAAACCAAACGACGGGAATGGTGTAATGTCCTGTATCCGCAACCCTTTCTCAGCCACAAAACAAAAATGGCCTACGAAATTTCTCTTTCCTACGCGTAGGCCATTTTGTGGGCCATTTCGCGCCGGATACCCCGATATGCAGAGGGTATCATAGAGACGAAAAAAAACCGTATGCCTTTGACAGCGATACGGTTTTCATTCATCCAGAGATGTATAGGAACATCCCGGAATAGATAAGTGGCGGAACGGACGGGACTCGAACCCGCGACCCCCTGCGTGACAGGCAGGTATTCTAACCAACTGAACTACCGCTCCACCGATTCTGTTACGCGTATCTTCCTGATACTGCCCTTTCGGGCCAGCTTCCGCTGCCTGATTACCGAATGTCATCCCGGTAATCCGTATTTGATGCCTGGCAGTTTATGAATCATTTCATGATTCACCCTACGGGCCGTTGCTGCGCAACGTTTAAAATCCTTCGGCTTTTTTCCTACTCTCTATCGAGTAGCGAACTGCCCGTTGGATTTCACTGCTACTTCTAATTTGATGCCTGGCAGTTCCCTACTCTCACATGGGGAGACCCCACACTACCATCGGCGCTACGGCGTTTCACTGCTGAGTTCGGCATGGGGTCAGGTGGGACCACCGCGCTATCGCCGCCAGGCAAATTTCTCGTCTCTTCCTGAGACTCGCCCTTCGGGCCGTCGCTATGCGACGTACAAAATCGTTCCCGACGATTTTGTCTGTTCCCTTTTCAGGCCAGCGCTCCGCGCTGTTTGATGTCCGCGTTATACGCAAACATTTTAATCTTCAATCCGTCAACAAGCTAAAATTCTTCGTCTCTCTCACCAAAACACCTTCGGTGTTGTAAGGTTAAGCCTCTCGGGTCATTAGTACTGGTTAGCTCAATGCATCGCTGCACTTACACACCCAGCCTATCTACGTCGTCGTCTTCAACGGCCCTTCAGGGG